>JBHELA010000212.1:0-8935 GCA_041859005.1 Ignavibacteria bacterium | reverse complement strand
GGATTCGCTCTTGTTCTTTTAGTTCTTGTTTTGATTTTCGGTAAAACAATCAACGGAAATAAGAGCTGGTTTTACATAGCAGGTTTTGGTATTCAGCCCTCTGAATTTGCAAAGGTAGCAACAGTTCTTGCAATCGCTAATTTCTTCTACAAAGGGGATGAAGATAACCCCAAAATACATCCTTTCGATATATTTAAAGCTCTTATGTTTGTTATCATTCCTGCTGTACTGGTAAAACTCGAAAATGATACAGGTACTACATTGGTCATGCTTTCTTTCTTTATACCAATGTTTTTCTGGGCTGGAGTATCGCCGTTTCTTTTATATGCTGTTATTACACCTGTTTTTGCAGTTGTGCTTGCCTTTATAAACTTTAATTTCTTTGTTGCTTATTGTATAATAGTATTAATATCATTGTTCTTCTTTAAAAGGCACTGGATTCAATCATTGATTATCATTGTGCTTAATATTATTTCAGGTCTATCAGTAAGTTATCTTTTCTCAAAACTTCAGCCGTATCAGCAGAATAGAATTAAAGCGGTATTTGACCCTGCTTCAGATCCTCTCGGAAGCGGTTATAATGTAATTCAGTCAAAGGTTGCTATTGGTTCAGGGGGATTATGGGGCAAGGGATATATGCAGGGTTCTCAAACACAACTTAGGTTCATTCCTGAACAATGGACGGATTTTATATTTTGTATGATAGGTGAAGAATTTGGGTTCTTTGGAACAATAATTATTATCATCTTATTTCTTATTGTAATATTCAGACTGCTTAATAATGCTTATTACTCAAAGAATAGATTTCTGAGTCTTGCTTGCCTTGGATTTGGTTCAATATTTTTCTTCCACATGTTTATAAATATTGGTATGACCATTGGGATAACACCAGTTATTGGTATTCCGCTTCCTTTGGTCAGCAACGGAGTTTCTTCATTGCTTTCTTTTCTTCTAATGGTAGGTATAGCTATGAATACATACAGACATAAGGATATATTTCTATGATTTATAAAGAAAAACTTTCAAAGATAATTAAAGAGTCTAAATCAAATCTTGTTGTCGGGCTTGACACTGATTACGAGAAAATTCCTTCTATTTTCAGAAGGGCTAAGAATCCAATACTTGAATTCAATCGGTGTATTATTAATGCGACATCTGAGTATTGTGCGGGTTATAAAATCAATCTCGCTTTCTATGAAGCTGCAGGTTATAAAGGTATAAAAGCTCTTGAAGAAACTGTAAAAGCTATTCCACAGAACCGCATTAAAATATGCGATGCAAAAAGGGGAGATATTGGTAATACTGCTGAGCTTTATGCCAGAGCTTATTTAGATAATATGAAATTTGATTCTATCACTGTTTCTCCTTATATGGGATTCGATTCGGTTTCTCCTTTCATTGAAAGAAAAGATAAATTTGTTTATCTGCTCGTTAGAACATCCAATCCGGGTGCGGATGATTTCCAGACATTAAAGTCGGGTAACAAAAAGTTTTATGATATTGTTGCTTCTAAAGCTCTGTCTTGGTCTAAAAATCAGATTGGGTATGTAATAGGTGCGAATCATCTTAAAGAAATCAAAAAATATTCGTTATCTAATGCAAATATACCGCTTCTTATACCTGGTATAGGAGCTCAGGGCAACGATCTGGAAAATCTGTTGAAGAATGTTTACAATGATTCATTCTTAATAAACTCAAGCCGATTGATTATTTTTGCCGGGCATGAACATGATTCAAAATCTGTTTACCTGCAGAAGGTAAGTGAACAAGCCAATTCTCTTAACAATCAGATTACTATCTTCAGAAAAAAGCGTCTCAAATAGACTCACTTTATCAATTGATTTTTGTTGATAATCTTCATAAAATATTTAATATTTTCGTTTACTATTTTATAAACTTATAAACTTACGTTATGAAAAAATCTTTAATTCTATTTTGTCTTTTAGTTTTGATTACTGGTACTGCTATGTCACAGACAAATTCGGTTGCGTTGAAGAGCGGCACGGGTACTCCTATAAGCCAGCATAATAGCATTCAGGAAGCATATAATGCTATTACCGTTCCTGTTACTCAGGCATATTTAATAGAAATCTTGGCAATATATGATGGTTCATCTGAAGTTCTGCCGATAACATTTGGCGTAAAAGACGGAGCAAGTTTGACGAACACTATAACTTTAAGACCTGCGGCAGGTAATACAGGTGAAGTTATTACAGGGACTTCAACAACTGGTGTTTTGATACTAAATGATGCTGATTATGTAATTATTGACGGGAGACCCGGCGGGGTTGGCAGCACACCTGACTTTAAATTAGTTAACTTAGCAACATCAGGTACAAATGCGAATACTATTCAATTATTGAATAGTGCAACTTATAATGTTATCAAATATGTCCATGTTCTTAATAGTACTCAGAATACAGCCGGTCCGAGAGCGATAGTTATAGGAACAACAACTACAACAGGGAATTCAAATAACCAGATAAGATATTGTAAAGTAGAAGGAGGCAGAAGCGGTATTGGAATAGCCGGTACAACTACAGCACCCAATGACAGTACAAACATTTCAAATTGTGAAATATTTGATTGGGGCTATGCAGGTATTTGGTTAGTCTCAGCTTCTGCAAACACAAATATCGATTCCTGTAAAATCTACCAGACTATCGGTACAAATAATACGATAGTTTCAGGAATTATTGCGGGTACAGTAGCTGGAAATATATACAATATCAGAAAAAACTGGATTTATAATTTACAGTCAACATCAACATCCACATCCACGGCAATAAGAGGAATTTACTTTGCTGCTCCTGCTGCGGGTAGTATTTTGAACATTGAAAACAATATGATTTCTTTGCCTTTGGATAATCTTAGCGCTGCAACTCACACAGGAATAGAATTATTAGGAAACACAAATGCTTATACAGCTAATGTTTATTACAATACTGCAAGAATCGGCGGTACTCATACAGGTGGAACCGCAGGGAATACAACTTCTGCAGGTATAAGAGTAAGTTCTACTGTTATTACTTTAAACATGAAGAATAATATTGCTATTAACACCAGAACCGGTGGAAATATAAATCATGTCGGATTTGCTTTGTTAAGTGCAGGCGCAACATTAAATATTGACAATAATTGCTATTATGCAGCAACTGGTCCTAACAATTACCACGCTTACTGGCTGACAATGGGATATAACACACTTACTGATTACAAAACTGCAGCAACACCTAATGAACAGAACTCCGTATTTTATGACGTAAATTTTATTTCAACAACAGATTTGCATGTAACCGGCAGTTCATTGGGAAATGTTAATCTTAAAGGGACACCAATAGTGGGCATAACAAAAGACTTTGATAATGACATCAGGAATGCTGTGGCACCTTATAAAGGAGCAGATGAAGGAAACGTTCCGTTATTCGTAACGACGAATCCTTCGGTGATAACAAAATATGATTTGTCACAGAATTATCCGAATCCATTTAATCCTACAACAAATATAAAATTTGCTATTCCGAAAAGCGGACATGTTTCACTAAAGGTATTTGATATTATGGGCAGGGAAATGGTTTCACTTATAAACGAAAATCTCGAAACAGGAGAGTATGAAGTATCATTGAACGGGAGTAATTTAAACAGTGGTGTTTACTTTTATCAATTGAAGACAGGAAACTTCGTTAGTACAAGAAGAATGATGTTAATTAAATAAATTCGTGTAATTTAAATATTGAGAATACTAAGCCGGTTAATAGCCGGCTTTTTATTTTAGTAGAAATTTATTTGCGATGTGATTTAAGTACAAAACCCCTTAATTCCTTAACGAGAAAAATTAATATCTTTTTAAAGTGAAACTTAATAGATACATTTCCGTTAAAGTAATTAAGAGCTAGTTCAAATTTAAATTTGAAAGGGAATCAAAATGAAAACGTTAATTCTTTTAATTGTATTTGCATTACTGCCTTTATTTGTAGTAAATGCTCAGAATGAAAAAGTTACAGATTCGAACTCAAAGAGAACTTATTCGGTTGAGTGGAAAGATATTACTTGTATTGATTGTCAGGGTTGGGGTTGGGTATTAGGTGAAGGATTCAAGTATAATGCTCCTGCTTCTCTTACAGGAAATGGCACGAATCAACCTGCAAATCAAAGAGGGGTCTCGAATACCAGTGTTGATAAATATAGATGCATGAGTTGTAACGGAACAGGAAAGATACAGGTTAAGTATTACAAACACATTTTATAGTCTTTTTAGGAAAAATTAATTTATAACACAACGCCGAAAACTGTTTTATAAGTTTTCGGCATTTTTATATCTATTTTCCCAATTAAATTGGGAATTCGAATAATACCTTTCAAATCATTTCATTTGTAAAACCTCTCTTACATATTGAAAAGTCCCTCTTTTGAGGCAGTTCCTTATTAAAATTTAGAAAAACCTTAAAAATAGAATAAAATAGGTCTGGCATTAATGCAAGGGGATAAGAATGTAATGTGGGGTCTTGCATTAATGCATGAGGGTATATAGAATGTGAGGAAGGGTCTTCCAGAGTTGGAAGAGGGCATTTTGAATTCTGAGAATAGACTTTTTGAGTATGAAAGGTCATATTTCTCATTACTGCTTTGAAAACCCGGTTTTGGCAGGGAAAAATCTGCGGTCCAGAACTTTTCGAGCATAAGATTCCACTTATTTTTCAAGAGGTTAGTTTGTACGGAATTGCTTTTTCTTTCAGTTCAGTAACCAATTATGTAGATTATTCAGTGGTTTTATTGTATTTTTCCCGATGAAAAGATATTGGATTAAATTACTTGCCGTTCTTGCTATATGTGTAACTATATATGGTTGGGGGTCAAACGGACATAAAATAATAAACCGAAAATCAATTTATTCATTTCCCGGTGTGATGAGCACCTTTTTCTGGTGGTCTGATTCACTTTCGAGGCATGCTTCAGACGCAGATTATAGGAAAAGTTCTGACCCGACTGAAAGTCCAAGACATTACATTGATATAGATAACTATTCTGGGTTTCTTTCTAATGGAAGGATTCCACAATCTTTGGATTCTCTTATAGCTATCTATGGAATTAATTTCGTAACTGATAATGGGACTTTACCATTTGCGATTATTGCAACAACAGATTCCGTGAAAAAGTATTTTCTTCAACAAAATTGGCAAATGGCAATGTTAAAAGCAGCAGATTTAGGACACTACATAGCCGATGCTCATAACCCCCTTCATATTACAAGAAACTACAACGGACAGTATACGAATCAAACAGGAATTCACAGCCGTTACGAAACACAAATGATTAATTCCGATACCAGCAGGCTTATTTATACAGGTGATACATGTAACTATGTTACTAATGTTAATGAATTTGTTTTTGGATTCATTTACAGCAATTACCAATATGTGGATTCACTTTTATATGCTGACAGTGTATCGTATGCTGTGGTAGGAAATTACGGTTCGGTTTATCTTCAGCAGTTATGGAGCAGAACAGGGAATTTTACAATTAAGATGTTTAAGAATTCCTCAAACTATCTAGCAAGATTAATTTATACAGCCTGGATTAATGCGGGAAGCCCATTGCCAACTCATATTTCGAATAATGAAAGTGAAGTAGGTGAATTTAATTTACATCAGAACTACCCGAATCCATTCAATCCCATTACCACAATAACATTTGATATTCCAAGGAGTTCAAATGTAAATATTAGTATTTACGATGTTTCAGGAAAACTAGTCGGTAATATATTGAATGAACAAAAGAACAGAGGAAGTTTTAGTCTAACTTTTAATGCTTCATATTTATCGAGTGGAATTTATTTCTATAAACTAACATCAGATGATTTTTCTGCTGTAAAGAAAATGATACTCACAAAGTAATAACGTTATTGTTCCATTTTAAATAAAACTTAATTAAAAATAATTCATGTATAAAATAATATTATTTCTGCTCATATTAGCTAATGTAAGCTGGGCACAGTTATATCAGGGACCGGCATCAGGTTCAGTTCCGAATGGTGTAGTTGTATCCACAGGGAACCAAATGTTTAGTATTAGCGGTGAGAAACTATCTCCCTATGTAAGAAAAAAGGTCAGAAATAAAATTAATTTTACACCCTATCCAGACTATTTGAATAATGTGTCTGCAAAAGCACCTGAAGGTTCAAATTACATGAATGACCCTTTAATAGGTATGCAAGCGGATAGTCCTGATCCGACTGTCTTTAAAAGCTTTCAGGGATTTAATGATCCGGGTAATTATATTCCGCCCGATTTGTACTTAGCTGCAGGTCCAAATCACATAATTGGAACCGATAACGGAAGAATAAGGATATGGGATAAAAATGGAAATTTGATTAAGAACTTATCCGCCGATGCATGGTTTTCGTCTACTTTAAGCGGAGCAAGTGCTTTTGATCCAAAAATATTATATGATCACTTTAGTAAACGATGGATCATGGTATGGCTCGATCAGGATGATGCTACTTCAAGAGGTTATTATTTAGTATCAGTTTCGGCAGATTCAATACCGCTTGGTACTTGGTACAATTATGCATTACCCTCAAATGTTAATGGCTCGACTCCATCTGGAAGTTGGGGAGACTATCAGGGTGTAGGATTTGACAATCAGGCAATATATCTAACTTCAAATCAATTTGCATTTGGCGGTAATTTTCAGGGTACAAAAATTAGAATTATTCCAAAATCTGATTTATATGCTAATACTGCGGGTCCTGTTAATTGGAAAGATATTTGGGATATAAAAGAACCAAACAGCTTTGCGAGAACAATGGGTGCACGACCGACTATAATGTACTCTCCTTCGTCAGATTATTACTTGCTTGTAAATGCTCCGTTTTCTACCGGAACATTTGTGACTTTATATAAAATTACTAATCCTGTAACTAATCCTGTTATGACCGCAGTAAATGTCCCCGTTACAACTTATACAGGTCCACCCAGTGCTAATCAGCTTGGAGGAGGTATGCAGATTGAAACAGGAGGAGTAAGTTTTAAGTATGAACCAATATTTAAAGATGGTTTCCTTTGGGCTGTACATTCAGTGAGGAATTCTTCTTTCACATCATATTCAAGTGTCAGGTACCTGAAAATAAACACTTCAACCAATGAAAGTGTTGAAGATGTTGCAATGGGTGCAAATGGTTACTGGCATTTCTATCCTGCCTTATCTGTGGATAAGGATAATAATGTAGCAATAACTTATTCACGATCTGCAAGCACAGAGTACATCGGAGCATTTTATACATCACGCTTATTCAGTGACCCTCCCGGCTTAAGCGGAAGCAAATTAATTCAGGAAGGTAAATCTAATTATGTTAAAGATTTTGGAAGCGGAAGGAACAGATGGGGTGATTACTCGGGTATTTGGAGAGACCCTGCTGATCAGAATAACTTCTGGCTATTAACTCAATATGCTGACTCGCAAGTTAATACTTGGGCAGGATGGGTTTCAGGATTACGTCTGATACCTTTCTCAGGTGCAAAATTATTTACAAGTAATGATTCACTTGACTTTGGAGTTCGTGAAGTTTCTTATCCTTCGGATACTGTCTCATTTACATTGACTTCACAGGGTCAGGATACATTACTTGTTAATAATATTCAATTACCTAATTCTCAGTTTCAACTGTTGACAAATCTTAGCTATCCTTTCAAACTTGGTTATAATCAGTCCACATTATTAAAATTCAGATTTACTCCTTCAGTGGCTGCGGTTGTTCGTGACACTTTGACTATATTAAGTAATGATTCTCAGACTCCTCAAAAGAAAATATTACTCATCGCAAAAGGGTTCTTTATAAATCCAGCAGTTGCTGGTACGATTTATGGAATAACAGGTAATCAATCCAACGGAGCATTTATCAGTATTGATAAATTTACTGGCGCTGGTTCATTAATTGGTATTTCAGGATATTCGGATATAACTTCAATTGGTATTCGTCCATCTGATAATATTACGTTCGGAATATCTGCAGGTTCTTTGACAAGTAAGTTATTTAGAGTTAACTCAACTCTTGGAGATGCTTATCCTTATATCGATATTCCTATTAGCGGTGTAAGAGCAATAGCATTTGATACTAATAACGATTTATATTGTGCAGTCCCAAGTGGCTTATTGTATAAATATAACTTCTTGACTAACGATACCCATTACGTTGGAAATACATTAATTACAAACCTGTATGCAATCACTATTAATCCGATAAACGGACAAATGTGGGGAGTAGCAGCAAATAATAAAATATTTAAAATTAATAAAAATACGGCGGCTTCAGTTCAGGTAGGTGTCCCCGGATTCTCAATTACACCGAGTATCGCTTTTAATTATCAGGGTAAATTATATGGAACTTCCGGAATCGGAGCATCATTTGGAATATTAATTCAGTATGATACTGCAACAGGTGTAGCTTCTCAAATTGGTTCTACAGGCTATAAAGCGCTCAATTCAATTTCCATATCACAACAAACAGTTGGCATTCAGAATATCTCAACAGAGATACCAAAATCGTTCAGTCTAAAACAAAATTATCCAAATCCGTTTAATCCTGTTACTAATATTAATTTCGAACTTCCAAAAAACAGCAATGTCAAACTATCGGTATTTGATGCACTTGGCAGGGAAATTTTCGTGCTTGTTAATGAGAATCTGAATGCCGGTTCATACAATTATAAGTTTGATGCAGGCAATGTCTCGAGTGGAGTGTATTTTTACAGAATCAGTGCGAACGATTTTAATGCTGTCAAAAGGATGGTTATATTAAAATGAGTGCCAAGAAAAGCTTATACTAAATCCGAAAGAATATCGGATTGAATTCTAATCAGGTGAGACAGGGAGTTGCGCCCCTGCCAAGTCCTGTTCGTGGTAAAACTCTGTAGCCACGTAGCGAGAAATCGGTTTA
>JBHELA010000190.1:0-6527 GCA_041859005.1 Ignavibacteria bacterium | reverse complement strand
TATAAAACCGCTGTCACAGAGGACTTACAAAGAGTTGCCGAAACCGTAAGCGGAAGAAACCTGAATTACTTTTTCCAGCAGTGGATATACGGTGAGAATTATCCTAAATACGAAATAAGCTGGAATAAATTTAAAAATCAGAATAACACCTTTGACGTAAAAGTTAAAGTATCCCAAAAGCAAAACACAAACCCGGCATATTTCACGATGCCTATTGATTTGCAAATAAATGCAAATAATGCTGATACAACATTTACCGTATTTAACAACGCTCAGGTACAGGAGTTTTTATTTACCGTAAAAGATGAGCCGCTCTACATTACTCTCGACCCCAATAACAAAATTCTGAAAGATAAAACTGGTGATGAACCTGTTGAGCCGATAGACTTTAAGCTTTTTCAGAATTATCCCAACCCATTCAATCCCGACACAAAAATCACATACATGATAAAAGAATACACCGATGTAAAACTCATAATTTATGATTTGCTCGGCAGAGAAATCACAAAATTAGTTAACCAAAAACAACACCCGGGCACTTACAGCATTCCTTTCTCTCCCCTAAATCTTGCTTCCGGTATTTATCTCTATAAACTTATTTCCGGAAACATCTCCGACTCCAAAAAGATGGTTTATATGAGATAACCCCCTTTTTTTATACTATGAAGTGATCAATTCTCATCCGAAAAACCTCAAGTGTCAAATATTTCACAAAATTGACATTAGCGTCAAAACCATCAAAAATAGCCAAAAACTACAACCCCCATATTCTAACCCCACCTCTTAACGTAGCCCCAACTATGGGTCGCATAAGCCAATTTATAGCCAGTCAGTGCGGTTAAAATGCGGTGAATTTGCGGTTGAAGTGCGGTGGATTTGCGGTTAAAATGCGGTTGAAGTGCGGTGATATTGCGGTCAAACTGATTTTTTTCTTATTTAATTTATTCTCATCATCAATTCTCTGATTATTCATTCATGTTCTTTTCTTAAACAATATTTGTTTCAAATTGTTCCCCCTAAAATAAAAACATGACTCTCTAATAATACTCACACATAAATTTCCACATAGACTCATTTTGAAAAACTCATGAAAATCTCTTTGTTTTTACACTTTAATATTATGGTCAATTTAGCAATATTACAGATTAGTCTTAATTTTAATCAATACCATGAAAAGAATAATTCTCACGTTAGTCGCCATTCTGGCAATTCTAAATACAGGTTTTTCACAGCATATACACGAACAAAAAGGTTCTGAACAATGCTCAATGAAGAAAACAAAGATATCAGATCCGGGAAAATATTTCACTGATTCTCCGGGTACACCGAGACATTCGTTTGATGTCTTGAACTACAAACTCAATCTTGATATCTACAGGAGTTACTTCTCTCCGTATCCAAAAGATTTTGTTGCTTCAAATACTGTTACTTTCAGAGTTGACTCAACTTTAAACAACATAAAATTAAATGCCGTCAACACTTCAATTGCTGTTGATTCTGTAAGGCTTCTTAGTGGTACTGCTCTTACTTACACTCATGCATCTAATATACTGACGGTAAATTTAGACAGAACATATAATCCCGGGGAAATTGTTAATGTCAAAATTAATTACAGACATTTAAATGTTACTGATAATGGTTTTTACGTAAGCAGTCAGGGCTGGGTATTTACAGATGCTGAGCCTGAAGGTGCACGCAGTTGGTTTCCCTGCTGGGATAAACCTTCTGATAAAGCAACTATAGACCTGACGGTCAAAGTTCCGCTATCAGTTAGACTTGGCGCAAACGGCAGACTCAATGATTCAACAATTGTCGGTGATTCATTGTGGTACCACTGGATAAGCAGAGACCCGGTTTCAACGTATCTCGCCGTAATGACTTCAAAACTTAATTATGCTATTGACATAGTTTACTGGAAGAAATTATCGAATCCAAACGACAGTATTCCAATCAGATTTTATCACAATCCCGGACAAAATATATCATCAGTCAGAAATGTAATACTTCCTATGACCACATATTATTCACAGGCATTTGGTGAACATCCTTTTGAAAAGAACGGTTTTGCCTACGTATCAAATTCAGCCGGATTTACATGGGGAGGCATGGAAAATCAGACCTTAACAACTATGAACAGCTGGGGCGAAAACCTTGCTTCACATGAGTATGCTCATCAATGGTTTGGAGATATGATAAGTCCGGCAAGTTGGTCAAACATCTGGCTTAACGAAGGATTTGCAACATGGTCTGAAAGTTACTGGCTCGAAAGAACAGGCGGCTATTCCTCTTACAAATCGTCAATTAATTCTGACGCGAGCACCTATTTATCAAGCAATCCCGGATGGGCAATCTCGGAACCTTCATGGGATATAACCACCCCTAATTCAAATACGCTTTTTAATTATGCAGTTACATATTGCAAAGGTTCAACTGTATTGCATCTTCTACGTTATACATTAGGAGACTCTCTTTTCTTCAAAGGTATTAAGGCTTATGCTACCGATACTGTAAATTTCAAGTTTAAGAATTCTACGATTCCCGATTTTTTTGCTAAGATGACCTCAGAAACAGGACAGGACCTTACATGGTTTTACAATGCATGGATATATCAACCAAACCATCCAATTTATCAGAACGGTTATAATATTACAAACCTTGGAGGAGGACAGTATCGCGTTAATTTCCTCGCAAAACAAACTCAGACGAATGCAGGATTCTTCCCGATTCCGATTATGATAAAATTTGCTTTTTCTACAGGCTCCGATACAACAGTAAAGGTAATGAACAATGTGAACAATCAGTGGTATTCATTCTATTTCAATCGTCAGCCAACTGGTGTTACATTTGACCCGAATAATGAGATCGTTATCAAGTCAGCAACATTAATTGTAAATGCAGATGAGAATGTAAGTATCGTTCCGGAAAAGTTTGCATTGCATCAGAATTATCCAAATCCATTCAATCCTGTAACAAACATTAATTATGATATACCTAAAAATTCAAACGTAAAGATTAATATCTTTGATGTGGCTGGTAAAGAAGTTGCCGTTGTTGTTAATGAATTCAGGCAGGCTGGAAGATACTCCGCTTCATTCAACGGGATGAAACTTGCTTCCGGTGTTTATTATTACAAAATTCAGGCTGGTGATTTCAGCGAAGTCAAGAAGATGACGTTAATTAAATAATAGTTCGTAGTATTTTATTAAAGGGCAGAACTTATTAATTCTGCCCTTTTTTGTTTACAATTTCTTTGACAGTATATATGCTCTAACGTATGAAACTTCATTATTTTCTTCACGTTGGAAATCAAGAGCTGTTATAATAATTCTTATCTGAACGTCTTTCATATAATTATCCAGAGTCATTCTTTGTAATGCAGGATGCTCCGTCGTTAAAGAATCTGCAATACTCCTAACAGAAAATCTTACTGTATCAGTATTATTATAAACAATAATTTCATCTTTGTTGGTATCAAAGTAAGATTTAATTTCGGAAATAGAATCCTTCTTATTACTGTCAAATACATTTAAATTGTCGAATCCCTGTATATTTATCTCATTCGTTCCGTTTGTTTTCACTGAAACAAATTTCTTCTTGATAATATTATCAAAAGAATCAGACTTTAGTCCCATTAATCGCATAGTTTGTTCTGTCTTATTCATGTATAAAGCTTCATTGATTTTCTTGTATTCTTCAAGCGAATCAAGATTCTCATTAAACCAAGGCTGTAATTTGTTTAATTTCTTCCTTTCAATCAAAAAGCTTACGATAGAATGAACATCCTGTAACTCTTCTTTGTTCACGCTATTATCAGAGGCCGCAATAATTTTACCGTTTACTAAAATAGTGTTTTTTGTAAGTATTTCCTCAAGACGGTTCAGCTGGCTGTTTAAAGACATATCGAATGCACTCCATGGACCTACGGAAGTCAATATTGAAACTATAAACAGTGAAATAGGAATGTATTTAATATTCCTGAAATTAGTAATTATATAAAATAATGTAGTAATTGTCAGCCAAAATGCGAGAATAAAAACATAATATCTTCTTTCCGTGATTCCGTATTCAGATGTCCTGATAGTAATAGCAAGATATAGTAAAAATATCTGTGGAATTAAGGAAATAAAGAATACTCTTGAGAATATTCTTACCCATTTTATTTCTTTGCTGTCAACAAGTGGGTAAATGAGAAGAAGTGAAAATATTCCTGCTGTTGAAAATCCAATTACAAGGTAGGAAACCCACCCAACAGGAAGGTTCCAGCTAAAGATAATTTTAAATAAATACAGGTAGAGAATCAGAACATAAATGACAATAATTGGCAGCAGAACGTACTGTGTAAATATTTTGAGTCCTTTAGGAAAAACTTCAGACTTCATATCTTCAGGTTTTGGAACTCCTGAACAAAAAAACCAAGTATTGAATATTCCGGCTATGAAAAAGAAAAGCTGGCCATATCTTTTTCCGTCTATGTTCATTTCAAAAAGTTTATCAAATGAAAGTAATGCTATAGCCAGTCCGCCGTAAAGAACAAAAGTATAAAGCCCTGAAAGTATAAACCTGAGAAATACTGTCTGATTGAAATTCCAGAAATCTACATGAGATTTGTCCTTTGTCAAAAGAAATGGAGAAAATGAGACAAGCAAATGAAATGCAATAAGAAATAGTATATATCTTCCAATATCATAAAAATCAGTGTGATCTGAAAGTGTGAAGTAATATACAATAAGAAAAACAACAGGGATAATCTGTAATATATATTTCTTAGTTTTTATAAGTCTCCTGCTTTCTGCTATGAGAGAAAATGAAATAAATAAAGGTAATCCTAACGAGAATGTCATAACTATGTTCCACCAAAACTGTTCTTGGTAATCATTTGGAGTAAAATCCAATATTCTTATCATTGCAAATGAAGCAAATATTGAAGTGAGTATTACAAGTGGGAATCTTGATGCTGTATCTTTCGCTTGCTGAATTAATACATTAAGTGATGGTAATTTCATTTCTAAAAGATTTAATTGATAAATACTAATTAAAATTAATAAACCTTATACGGGAATTTTAAATCAATTGTTACTTTCCTATACAGAATTTTGAAAATACATAGGTTAATATGTCATCATTTGTAACCGAACCTGTTATTTCTCCAAGATGGTTTAAAGCGTTTCTTAAGTCAATTGATAAAAATTCTCCCGACATATTCCTATCTATTGATATTATAACATTATTAAGGGATTCTATTGTCTTTTCAATGCATATCTTATGTCTGATGTTAGTAATCATTATCTTGCCTGATTTGAAATTAGTTTCTTTTTCCTTTACTTTTCGAACCATTTCAGTTTTTAGATGAGATAGTGATTCTTTGTCGTGTATAGATATTGCAGTAACGAAATCAGGAATGTTGTTAGCTGCCAAATCCTTTTTAGTAAACACAAGTAGTTTGTTTGAGTGCTTAATCTGCTGATTAAAAAACTCTATAGATGAATCTATTTCACTTTTATTTTCTGATGAATCCACTAAATAAACAACCAAGTCTGCTTCGTTTATTTTATGAAAACTTCTTTTAATTCCTTCGTTCTCAATTATGTCCGCAGTAGATCGTAATCCTGCCGTATCAGTTAGATTAAAAAGATAACCCTCAATGATAAGATTTTCCTCTAAGTAATCCCTTGTTGTTCCTGAAATTTCGCTGACAATTGCACGTTCTGTCTTCAACAGCGAATTAAAAAGAGATGATTTACCAGAGTTGGTTTTCCCGGCTATGACAACGTTAATACCGTCTCGAATTACTTTTCCTTTAATATAAGTATTTACAATCTCATTTAAGTCTTTTAATATTAAAAGTGCCTTATTCTTAATATCATCTTTATGTGCAAACTCCAAATCTTCCTCTGCAAAATCGAGCTCGAGCTCGACGAGTGCCGTAATGCCAGTTAATTCTTCTCTGATTTGTTTAACGAATGCTGAAAGTGAACCTTCAAGCTGTTCCATAGATGATTTATGAGCCTCATCAGTTTTAGATTTGATAAGGTCTGCGACAGCTTCTGCCTGAGAGAGGTCTATTTTACCATTCAGAAAAGCTCGTTTTGAAAACTCCCCGGGTTCTGCATGTCTTGCACCTTTTTTAATTATTAGACTCAGAATTTTTCGTGTTACAAAAGCCCCTCCATGAGCCGAAATTTCAATAATATCTTCACCTGTAAAAGAATTTGGTGATTTGAATATTGATACTAATACTTCATCAACAAGATTATCTTCATCGAAAAGATACCCGAAGTGAATTGTATGAGAATTTGTATCCGCGATATTTAGAATTTTAGATTTGTCTTTTGACTTCGAGAAAATTTTTTGTGTAATATTAAATGAATCAGGTCCTGAAATTCTGATAACCGATATTCCGCCTTCGCCAATAGGTGTGGAAATTGCGCAAATAGTGTCATTTAAGTTAATCATCAGTTTATACCCTTGTTAGTATTTTTAAAAATCAACCAGATGAAAATGGGCGCTCCTATAAAGGATGTTACAAT
>JBHELA010000127.1:0-2541 GCA_041859005.1 Ignavibacteria bacterium | reverse complement strand
CTCGCTTCTATATTACTATCTCAAACAGAGTTGCTTGTTTCTGCCGTAAGGAGCATGACCGAAAACAAGTACAAGGAAACATTGGATAAACTTGTCTCGGTCAGAAATCTTGAAACAGAAGGCGATACCATCTTCAGAGATTCGATAATATATCTTTTTGATAACGAAAAAGATGTGATTGAACTGATAAAGAAGAAAGAGATACTTGAGAATTACGAGAAAGCTGTTGACAAATGCCAGACCGCAACTCTTGCAATAGAGGGAGCACTAATTAAAAATATGTAGAATGATAGAAATAGTACTCGTTGTAATATTCATAGCATTAGTTTTTGATTTTCTTAACGGATTTCATGATTCCGCAAATTCTATCGCAACTATAGTATCGACGCAGGTACTGACACCACAGAAAGCAGTCTTATTCGCTGCTTTTTTTAATTTTGTTGCAGCTTTTACGTTTGATGTGGCAGTAGCAAAAACAATTGGTAAGGGTCTTGTGGATATTACTAATATAGATGCATGGGTTTTAACGGGAGGTTTGCTTGGTGCGATATTCTGGAATCTTTTTACATGGTATTTTGGATTGCCTGTAAGCTCATCACATGCACTAATAGGCGGATACGGCGGAGCTGCGGTAATGAAACTCGGGTGGGGTGTTTTAATATTACCGGGCTGGATTAAAGTAGTTGCTTTTATCGTTCTTGCGCCAGCGATTGGTTTGATACTTGGAGTAATAAACATGTACGTTACAACCTGGATAGTAAAAGACATGAAACCAGTGAAGGTGGATAAAGTCTTCAGGAAGCTTCAGCTTGTATCGGCGGGATTTTACAGTCTGGGGCACGGAACGAATGACGCACAGAAGACAATGGGCATAATTGCGGGAGTTTTATTTTCAGCGAATTTTATAGATTCTTTTTACATTCCATTTTATGTTGTGCTTCTTTGCCACGCTGCTATAGCACTGGGTACGATGTACGGAGGCTGGCGAATAGTAAAAACGATGGGAATGAAGATTACGAAGTTGAAACCGATAGGAGGTTTTTGTGCAGAGTTTGCGGGTGCTACAACTCTAATCGGAACTGCAATACTCGGAATACCAGTAAGTACAACGCAGACAATAACCGGTGCTATTGTGGGTGTAGGAAGCATACAAAGACTATCAGCTGTAAGATGGGGCGTTGCAGGGAAGATAGTCTGGGCATGGGTACTGACTATACCGCTTTCAATGCTTTCGGGTGCGGGATTTTACTGGATAATTTCACTCTTTCTTTAATTAGTAGTTAATGAAGTTGCTATCTCAATTTTAATGAAGAAGACTATACTGATAACAGGGGCAACTTCAGGCGTAGGCAAATCACTTTCAAAGCTATGCGCTAAGGCAGGTCATGAGGTTATCATGACAGGCCGAAATAAGGAGAAAGCAGAAGCGGCTTATCAAGAAGTAATCAGGTACTCGGGTAATAAATCAGTTAGATTGATTCTTGCAGACCTTTCTTCGTTAAAGGAAATCGAGAAGCTTGCAAAAGAAGTCATTTTGAATTATACTAATCTGAATGTGCTCGTAAACAATGCAGGATTGAGCCTTCCCAAGAGAGAGCTATCCACGGATAGAATTGAAAAAGTCTTTGCAACAAACCACATAGGTTATTTTTATTTAACAGAACTCCTGCTTGACCTTTTAAAAGCTTCTTCTCCATCAAGAATAATCAATGTTGCATCTGAAGCCCATTCGGAAATTAATTTTAATGACCTTATGTCAGAGAAGAAATATCATCAATTAAAAACATACGGTAGTTCAAAAACGGCAAACATTATGTTTACATACGAACTTGCCGGAAGGCTGAAGAACAGTGATGTAACTGTAAACTGTCTGCATCCAGGTGCCGTAAGGTCGAGAATATATGACAACGTTCCATTTTTTCCAAGGTTACTGATTACTATGATAAAACCGTTTTTTATGTCATCTGATAAATCAGCAGGATACATCTTCCCTCTTGTATCATCGGAAGAATACAAGGATGTAACGGGTAAATACTTTATAAAGGGTAAAGAAAAGTTATCAAAAGAATTTACATACAACAAGGAACTGCAGAAAAAGTTGTGGGAGGCAACAGAGAATATTATTTCGGAAAGGAAGAGTAAGGATTGACAAAATATGTAATAATATTAATTTCGGTTTTTGTTCTTGCCGGCTGTTCGACGCAAAAGGATTACAAAGATACAAGCGGACCGGAATCCAATGACTACAGCAAGAAACAAGCGATGGGAATAGATTTTTTCGCTTCGGGTAATGAGCCTTTCTGGAGTGCAGAGCTGGATGCTGAAGATTCGATAAGAATATATATTGCCGGAGAAAGTACTTTAAGATACTCTGCAACGGCACCTGTTATTGATACCGCGGCAAAAACAATTACATATAAATTCGATGAAGCAGTAACATTAAGCATAAAAGGAGAGACCTGCATTAACAGTATGAGCGGTGAAAAGAATGTGTTTTCAGTAACGCTCTATCTAAAAGATAAACAATATACAGGGTGCGGA
>JBHELA010000422.1:0-2786 GCA_041859005.1 Ignavibacteria bacterium | reverse complement strand
GAAATTTCATGGAAACGAAGAGAATGATTTTAATTAAATAATTATAATAAAATATTTATAAAGGAAAATCAAAATGAAAAAGAAGACAATTTTAGCAGTGTTAATTCTAACTTTGATTATCAGTTCGGGGTCATTTGCTCAAAGTATATGGACAAACCCTATAACAGGAGCAAACCCTAACAACTCAAATCCTTATACTACGGGTGACCTGAAAAATGCAAACATAACGGTTTCAGGAATTGGAAGAGGTCCGGGAATAACGGGAACAAATGCTAATGATAGATACAATGCAAACAGTTGGAGTATAGTATCATCTATAGATACAGATGATTATTTTTATTTTACTCTTACACCGTCTGCAGGTTACCGAATTAATTTTAGCAATTTTGTTTATACTTCTCAAAGTTCGGCTACAGGACCCATTTCTTTTGCTATTCGTTCAAGCCTTAATCAATATCAAAGCAATATAGGCACACCTACATCAACAGGTACAACAATAGACCTATCGGGATATCAGAATATCAGTAGTGGGATTACTTTCAGGATTTATGCCTGGGGAGGAAATAATGTTCAAGGGACATTTAGTATAAATGATTTTACATTCAACGGAACTGTGTATTTATACGTTCCCTTGACAGCTCCGGTTTTAAGCAGTCCTTCAAATAATTCGACAGGCACGTCATTGACCCCCTTATTCGACTGGTCTGATGTAGCATCGGCAAACAAGTATCATCTTCAGGTATCAACAGCGTTAGATTTTTCCAATCTTTTGATTAATGAGAATGCGCTGGCAACATCACAGTTTGCAACTGTATCAGGAATATTAAGCTATAATACAAATTACTACTGGAGGGTGTATGCCGGGGATAATAGCGGATGGAGTAGTGCATCTGCTGCCTGGAAATTTACAACATTATCACCTCCAGCTTTAACTGCTCCTGAGTTGAGCAGTCCGGTTAATAATTCAACAGGTGTAGTTCTTAATCCGATATTGAAGTGGTCTGAAGTTTCGGGTGCGACAGGATATAAAGTTAAAGTGTCAACAGACCCGACATTCGCTTCTGTACTGGATTCTGCAACAGTAACAGCAAATCAGTTTACAGTAACAGCCGGAAAGCTTATTTACAATGTTAAATATTACTGGAAGGTTGCAGCATTCGACTTAAACGGAACTGGTAGTTACTCTGAAGTATGGGGATTTACAACGACATCAGCTCCTCCGCCGGTACCCTGGACGCTTTATAACACTGGTGTACCATATTCATTATTCGGAGTAGATTTTTCGGATAGTGATCCCAACATAGGAGTTGCAGTAGGACAGGGCGGAACTGTTATAAAGACCACCGATGCAGGTGAAGAATGGATGCTGACATATTCAAATATTAACATATGGATGAATGATGTCAAGTTTGATCCCAATACACCGGGCGTTGTCTGGGCTGCAGGAATGGGGGGTGTTATTATTAAATCAACGAATAACGGCGACAACTGGACAGTTGTAAGACCTTATGATACACCTGAACATACGATTCGTGGAATCGGAGTCCCTTCAGGTACATCCGGATTTGCTTCATTCGTTGGATATGCAGGAACTTACTTTGAAACATTCAACGGGGGTGCAACTTTCGTTCAGAGATTTGACATACCTTTTACTATGCACTCAATTGCATATTCACCAAACTATGCTACTGACGGAAGAGGTATAATCAGCGGTACTGACGGTAAAGTCTGGAACACTACAAATTCCGGGGTGACATGGGTATCAAGAAATACGAACCGTTACGACTATTTGAATGATGTAGTATTTATAAATCCTGAGGAAGCAATAATTTGCGGAAACAACGGAACAATACTTCGATCAACAAACTGGGGCAAGAACTGGATATTAAATACACAATATCTTACGAGTGAACATTTGCGTTCAATAGATGCTTATGGAAGTATAGTAACTCTTTGCGGTGATAACGGAAAAATAATGACGTCAAACGATGCAGGTATAACATTTGATGATCAGCTTAACGGTGAGAGCAGGCATTTGTATGCGGTTTCTTTAAGGTCATCCTCTGTAGGTGTTGTTGTCGGGGAAGTAGGCTCTGCCGGATCAGGAGCTTTATACTATACAAGTACAAATGGAATTGTTGGAGTAACTCACATAGGAACCGAAATACCTAAAGAATACACACTAAGCCAGAACTATCCAAATCCATTTAATCCGACTACAAAGATTGATTTTTCGATACCGATGGCTTCAAAAGTATCGTTAATAGTTTATGATTTATCAGGAAGGGAAGTTAAAAGGCTGATAGATAATGAGTTTAAATCAGCAAGCTATTATACAGTACAATTTAATGCCGGAAATCTTTCAAGCGGTGTTTATTTTTACAGGTTAGTAAGCGTGAAATTTACGCAAACAAAGAAGTTAATACTTATTAAATAAATGTTTCTTCATAATAAATAAATGAAATGTCCGTTATCAATTGATAGCGGACATTTTTAAAACTTACAATTATACTAACAGAAATTTTCTTTAATTCCTTTCAGTTTTTTTACCTTCTCCTTTGGACTATAGTGTGTGCACTAAGCACATAGTCCGAATACTACAGTACTCTGTTTAAAACCCTTTAAATAGCTTAATTTCGCAGCATTTTTGTGGCACAGTGTTTGATTACATATACAATATAGGACACAAAATTAAAATTAAATTAAAAATTAAATTGAAAGGTAACAAAATGAAAAAGCTCTTCTTAGCAATCGCAGTAGTCTTAGCATTAACAGTCTCTAAAGAC
>JBHELA010000368.1:0-49703 GCA_041859005.1 Ignavibacteria bacterium | reverse complement strand
TCAGACCGGACGTTGTTGTTATTGACAAGGAGTTAATGAGAAAATCGTGGTATTTAAAACATTTAAAAGACCACTATCCCGAATTATATTCAAGATGCAATCAGGAATTTGAGGCATACGCGAAAGAACTGTATAAATTTGAGAAGTTCACTGAAAATTATACTAAACCCAGGAATGAAGCCGACAAACAGAATCTAATGCTGATTCAAACTGCATTCATGAACCTTCTGAACAGCATTATAACAAAGAATCCGGATTATGCTTTTTACACGACATCAGAGATCGAGGAAGACAAAAATGAAAGAATGATGAAAGAATATGCAAGAATACCCGAAGGTTTGCTGTTCAGGTATTCTCCGAAAATGGAGTATGATTCAACGTATAAAGAACCAGAGTTCGCTTTTACAAAAACAAATGCGACAGACTACTACCACACTTTTTTAATGAATGCTTATTATTCGATGTACCTAAACAGAGCGAGTTTCCTTATGAATCTTGGTAAGGTTGAGACTGCTGAAAACCTGATAAAGAAAGCACTTGAAATACTACCTAATGATAAAACTGCTATCGGGATGCAAAAACGGATAAATGAAATGCGTGGATTAAGCCCATAATTTGAAAAAATACATATCTATATTATTATTTATATTAATCGTTGTAACTAATATATATTCTAAAGAATTAACTGATACTCTTAAAGTCGATTCAACATATATCAAAATAATGCAGGAAATGGTTATTGAGCGCATTATTCTAATAGGAAATGAGAAGACGAAAGACGAGGTAATACTGAGAGAAATGTTATTACAGGAAGGCGGGAAGTTTAATCTTGAATATCTTGATCATGATGTAAAGAGGTTGTATAATCTGGGGCTTTTTAACAGGGTTGACATAATACCTGCACCTTTAAGCACTACGAGGATTAATCTTGTGTACGAATTTGAGGAAAGCTTCTATTTCCTGCCGATACCTCAGGGAGGATTCAAAGAAGGCTCACTAAAAAAGATATGGGGCGGTATAAATTTCAACTGGAAAAACTTCAGGGGTATGAATGAAACCGTTAATTTGAGTTTTGGAGTAGGGTACGAACCTTTTATATCAGCTTCATACCTTAATCCATGGGTATTCGGAAAAAGCCATTATTATTTCAAGACGGGTCTCAGATATTCAAGGACTTATCCCAGAAGCGTAGGTATTTCAGATTCTGTAGGAGTTATATTCGATAAGAACGATGTACCAACTTATACTCAGGATGATTTTAGAGCAGATTTGAGAGTTGGCAAGTTTTTAGGTCAGAATTCTTCACTATCAGCTGATATTCAAGTAAACAGAATTTGGACATCGCAATATGAACCAGGGAGAACGGTTTCAAAAGACGGAAAGGATTTTTTCCCGACAGCAGGAATTGATTTGATATATAACACAAGAGATTATAACAAGTTTGCTACTTCCGGCAGTTATTATTTTACACGGCTCTCAAGAAGCGGATTATTTACGGGTATCATTGATGTTAATAAATTTCAGATTGATCTGCGGAAGTACATACCGATTAAGATTTCGGGAGATTACGCTCTTATACTTGCAGGCAGAATAAACTCTGCTCTTACATTTGGAGGCGGAGAAATTCCTGTTTATTTACAGGAATCTATGGGTTACGATAACCTGATAAGAGGCTGGGACAACTACGTTCTTCAGGGCGATGATAAACTATTTACATCTTTCGAATTAAGAATACCGCTTGTTAAACCGTTCTACGTAAAGGGTTCAGACCATTTTATTATAAGGAAACTACCGATAGCAAAGAGTTTTTCCTACAGGTACGGTGCTTATGCAACGTTATTCTTCGACCTCGGTGGTGTCTGGTCGAGAAAAGAATCAATATACGATGTACAGTTTAAGAACGGATTCGGTGCAGGATTGAATTTTCTACTGCCCTTTGACTTTGTTGCAAGGATTGACCTTGGATTCAGAAAGATACCATATCAGAATGATTACAAAGGACAGATTATTGTTGCATTAGACGCATCTTTTTAAAAATATGGAGTATTATTATACAGAGCCGGAAAATGTTAATATAGAAAGCAAACTTCTTTCTATTGAGGGATATGAATACAGGCACGTAGTAAAGGTTTTACGCAAGAAACAGGATGATATTATCAATATTACGGACGGACTCAGGAACATTTATGTCTGCAAAATAGTAAATATTTTAAGGGATTCTGTTCTTTGTGAAATAATTGAAACGAAGTATAACTTAAACGAACCGAAAGTAAGATTAAGATTATTCGTTTCACCTTTAAGGAACAGCAACAGGTTTGAATTCCTTTTGGAGAAAGCAGTGGAACTTGGTGTTTATGAAATACAACCTGTTATTTCAAAGCACACCATACAGCAAACGGCATTTTCGAAGACAAAAATGGAAAGAATGCAAAGGATTATGATAAGCGCTATGGGACAGTCGCAGAGGTGTTTTTTGCCAGCTATTCGCAATACGATGACACTAAACGATATGATAATCAGTACCAAAAAATATATAAACAAATACGTCTATTATGAATTTGCTGAGTACAAAGAGGGCATAATTACGAAATTGGATAATGATAAAAATATTTGTATTTTTACAGGTCCCGAAGGAGGTTTCGAGAAAAGCGAAATACAACAACTAATAAATAACAGCTGGAAGGTCCGAAGTCTTGGAGAAAGAAAGCTTAGAGCAGAGACTGCGGCGATTATAAGTATATTTGAAAATTTAAATAATATTTGCTGAAAGGAATTACAATGAAAACAAGAATACTATTTCTACTTTTACTAACTGCATTTTTTACCGGAACATCTTTTGCTCAGTTTGATAAACTTGTTCTACAATTCTCTGCAGGTTTGACAAATCCTGACATGGGTCTCAGAGGAGGTAATAGCTACATAAGTTATTCCAATCAATACAGGTACGTGAGCCAGCCGCTGGGAGTTGACACTACGTTTACATTTCCGTGGGAAATTGCGAGTGTAGATCAGAGTCTAATAAGCCAAAATTACGGAGCAAAAACAGGATTGTTTTTTTCGGGCATGGCTAAAATTAACATTGATAAGTATGAAACTGTCCGTCTTATAGGTTCTTTGAACATAAGTACATTTAATACTTTTGAGGGTTCAAAGTCAGGTTATATACCCGTCTTCACACAGACATATATTCAGCAAACTCCTATTAGCTACGATTACAGTTTTAATAATTTCGGACTGGGACTTGGAATTGAAGTTGCACCGCTTTCATTTACAAAGCTTATATCGCCATTCGTGAACGGACAGTTTAATTTTAACTTCATGAATGCTAAACTAAGCAAGACAACCGGACCGAGTGATTCAACAAAGATAGAGTTCTATGATTTCAGGTTGGGGGTATCACTTGGAGCAGGAGTTGAATTTAAAGTTAATCCTCAATGGGGAATACTTGTCGGTGCAAAGTATGATTTCGGAAATCTGCTTCTGCAGAATACAGACAGGTCAGGGAGAATCGAATGGGGCAGAACCAACGCATCGATAAACGACGCAGAGGGAATTTACTCAGCTACTATTTATGATCCTCCGGGAACACCAGTAAGAGATAACATAAAATCTCAGCAAAAGGCAATTAACTGGGCAACATTTTACATAGGCGTTAACTTCTACCCAAATATAACAGGTACGGGAACTACAAAGAAATAAGTCAAAAATTATAAATAAATTATATAAGATGAGAAAAATATTATTAGCTGCATTAATATCAAGCATATTTATTTATTCCTGCGGCAAGAAAGAGGATCAGAATACTGCGGTCAATAAGAAACAAGAAACATCTGTTACCGGTACGAATGATATAACATCAAAAGGTAAAGCATTATTCTACGAATCATCTAATCTTACAGGATTGAAATGTGCTGATTGCCATAGCGATGGAACAAACACTGACCAGACTAACACGAAGTATTTTTCAGATGTAATTCAGGCAAGCAAAAGACAATCAGTTTTCGCCGGCACAATAACCGGTGAAGATGTCAAAAAGAAGGGCGCAGGAGCTACGTTTTGCTGGGAAACTTTTCTTAAAATGGGAAGACCTATTACAGAAGAAGAAATAAATTCTTTCAACGCATATTTTGAATCGCTTAAAGGAGAAGTAAAGGAAAGCAAGTACACAACAATAGCACTTCCAAAGCCGGATAAATCAAAGCTTAAAGAAGACCAGACAAAAATTGAAGGTCTTACACCAAATATACAAAACGGTGAAAAGGTGTTTAAGGAAACCTGCGGATTCTGTCACGGCGGTAAAACAGTAAAAAGGGTACCTTCACTTTTTGATGAAGATTTTGAAGGCAACCTTAAAAGCATAGTTTATCATGTTAGATTTGGCGCTAAGTTCATGCCTTTCTATTCATATGAAAAGCTGACCGACCAGGATGTTGCTGATATTACTGAATACATTATGAAGAATCAGAAGAAATGATAGGCTGTGGATTTTTCCGGTTAACTATTATTTAAAAGCTTAATATTAGTTATAACGACAAAACCCGTTTGGGAACACCAAACGGGTTTTATTTTAATAAGCAATTTATTTAAACGAACAGGAAATATAGAATTATTAAAATTACTCCTGCTACAGCAAATGTACCGTAGTCCTGAATTACTCCTGTTTGTAATTTCTTCCAGTCAAAACTTATGCGGGATGTAAAGGTGGCTACACCGTTAACAATTCCGTCAATAATCTTAACATCGAATATCTTCCAGAGAAAACCATCCGATGTTTTGAATATTGGCTCGACAACAGTCTTATCATATACTTCATCAAGATAATATTTATTCTCAAGTACTTTTCCAAAACCTCTTTCTTCTTCGAATGATTCCTGTTTTGAATATTTTCTGAATGAAATGAAAATTGATGTTGCAGCAACAACGATCGATACAATTATTAAAATAATTTCAGTTGAAACAGCATGAACTGATTCCGGGCGCCAGGTTTGTATTACGGAATATGAATTCGCAAAAACAGGTTCAAGCCAGTGTTCAAGAACGTTATAACCAAAAATGTGCGGTAATCCGATGAATCCGCCGAACACTGACAGCACTGCAAGAATCATTAGTGGTACAGTCATTGTCGAAGGTGATTCATGAGGATGTATATGAGAATCGTAACGCGGTTTACCGAAGAATGTAAGACCTACAAGCCTGAACATATAGAAAGCAGTGAAAGCTGCTGTTATAAGAACGAGAAGATAGGGGAGAACACCTGCGTTAATAAATGTCTTATATAGAATTTCATCCTTACTGAAAAATCCTGAGAACGGAGGAATGCCTGAAATAGCAATCGCTCCCATAAGGAAAGTAATGTACGTAATCTTCATCTTACTTTTAAGTCCGCCCATTTTTCTAATATCCTGCTCCTCATGCATCCCGTGGATAACAGAACCGCTTCCAAGAAACATAAGCGCTTTAAAAAATGCATGTGTAACAAGATGAAATACAGCAGCAACATAAGATTGAGTCCCGAGCGCTATAAACATAAATCCAAGCTGAGAAACAGTTGAATATGCAAGAATCTTTTTAATATCATTTTGTTTTAGAGCTATTGTTGCCGACATTATTGCAGTTGCGATACCTATTATAAGAATAACATTGCTTGCCATTGGTGCCAGTGCATAAAGCAAAGATGTACGTGCTACAAGGTAAATGCCAGCCGTGACCATTGTAGCAGCATGGATAAGAGCTGATACAGGAGTAGGACCGGCCATAGCATCAGGAAGCCATACGAACAAAGGAATCTGAGCAGATTTACCAGTTGCACCAAGAAAGAAAAGCAAAGCAATAGTCACTAGAAGGGGACTATTAACAGAAAAACCAGCAATACTACCTGAAAAAGTGGAAATATTTAAAGTTCCAAAGTTTGCAAAAATCAGAAACATTGCAATCATGAATCCAAAGTCACCGATTCTATTGACAACGAAAGCTTTTTTGGCAGCATCTCCAGTAAACTTTTTTTCATACCAAAATCCTATCAGAAGATATGAGCATAGACCTACACCTTCCCAGCCTAAGAAAATTAAAAGAAAATTATCTGCAAGTACAAGATGAAGCATAGCAAAAATAAAGAGATTCAGATAAGCAAAGAAGGTGGCATATTCTTTATCTCCATGCATATAACCAATAGAATATACATGAATAAGGAATCCTATCCCAGTTACAACAAGTATCATAACGAGAGACAAAGGATCTAAAACGAAAGAATAATCGAGATTGAAACTGCCAGCACTAATCCACGAGAAATATTTATAAACGATAGTCCTGGATTCAGGCGGAAGTTTAAGGAGTTCAAATAATGAATAGACACCTATTAAAAAAGGCACAAAAACCAGCAGAGAAGACAGCCAGCCGGAAAATTTTTCCGAATTTAACTTCTTACCGATAAGTGAATTTATTAAGAAACCAATAAGGGGTAAAAAAACGATTAAAATAAAGTAATTCTGCATCAGCCTACCATTTTAAAATGTTAATTTTATCAATATCAAGAGTTTCTTTGTTTCTGTAGAGAGAAATAACAATTGCCAGACCAACTGCTGCTTCAGCGGCTGCTACAGTAAGTACAAAGAAAACAAAGATTTGACCGCTGTCATTTCCTAGAAAGCTTGAAAATGAAACAAGAGACAAATTTATTGCATTTAACATAAGTTCAATGCACATAAATATTACTATGGCATTTCTGCGTACCAAAACCCCCACAACGCCAATGCTGAATAGTATAGCACTTAATACCAGAAATAAGTTTAGATTTAATTCCAATTCCAATAAATTAATTGTGCAAATTTAGGCATTTATTTGATGAAAATAAATTTAATTCGGAAGGACGTTTCAAATTCAAGATTAAGATTTATTGGAAAATGAAAATTGTATAACTGACAAGTTTAAGACACAAAATTAGAACGGAAATTGTTAGTAAAAATAAGCTGTAAATAATTAAAACTGCAAACAAAGAATTTTGTAAAAGAATCTCTATTTATATTAATATGTTTTCTAAATACTCTGCAACATAAATAACTATTTTTGTTTATTCAAATTGTTTATTAAACGTACAATAAGAAAAATTGTTTTTCAAAAACCTCGCAATAAAGAACGTTAAAAGCATTTACGGTAAAAAAGAGAATGTTAATAATATTGTATTATAATATGTATTATGTAAAGTAAGAAACATATATTTTGTTAATAACACTTAAAAATCATTATGAAACAATAATATCCTAAACTTCCCTCTTTCAATGCCATTCAATTTATTTCTTAATTGTATGTTATAAATATTAAGATTATTTTTGTTTTAATTGATGAAACTTCTTGACAAATACATTTTACGTAGCTTTATTCAGAATTTAATATTTGGGATATTCTGTTTTGTAATTATTTTCATTTTAGTTGATCTTTTCGAAAATTTAGATAGATTCATTGATAAGAACTTGTCCCTTGGAATGCTTTCTTTGTATTACATGTACTTTATTCCGGATATTCTGAAATTAATTACTCCGATAGGTATGCTTTTAGCTTCCTTATTTACAATTAGCAGGTTCGTTAATTACTCAGAATTAACTGCAATGAAATCTGCAGGAATATCAATCTACAGATATTTATTGCCGATTATGGTATTTGGATTAGTAATTACGCTTTTTTCCGTATATTTTAACGGCTGGGTTGTACCTGATGCAAACCGCTTAAAGTATGATTTTGAACGAAAAATACTTGGTAGAAATCTCATTTCTGACGTTACAGAGAATATCTATATTCAAAATAATATAAACCGCATAATTATTATAAATTATTATAATAAAACGGAACAAACATGCGGAAGTACTTTAATTAAAATATTTAATAAAGATACATTATATTCAACCGAAAAGAGGCTTGATATAGTTAGTATGAAATGGGATTCGAATAGAAAAGACTGGATTGTAAATGAAGGATTTCTAAGAACATTTAAGAAACCTGACAATGAAAATCTTGTTATAGTAAAGGATACTTTGTTGACAGCACTGCATGGGTTTGACAAGATCAAACTGGAGCCGGAACAAATTGAAAAACAAAGATTACGTCCTGAAGAACTAGATTTAACTGAATTTAAGATATTTATTGAAAATCTTGAGGCGAACGGTCAGAATGCTGCAAAAGAAAAGGTCGACTACTATTCAACGATATCTTTCCCTTTTGCCAACTTAATTACAATTGTGTTCGGAGTTTCTATAACCTCGAACAGACGAAAAGGAGGAGCTGCACTTCATTTTGGAATAAGCCTGATTGTTAGTTTTATATACCTTGGATTCGTAAAAATTTCTCAGGTCTTCGGATATAACGGAGATGTTAATCCTATACTAACTGCCTGGCTGGCAAATATTATGTTTCTTGCAGTATCCCTTTATAATTTCTACAGATTAAACCGATATTAATTGACTTTTTCATTCGTTGGTTTAACAGGCAGTTGAAATCCAAATGCATTATCATTCGACATTCCTATTAACTTAATCTCGCCGTACTGGGCTTCAAACCTCTCGATATTATCCCGCATTGCGTTTAAGAACATTTTACAATGCTGAGGAGTCATAATAATTCGAGAGTGCACTTTGGCTTTTGGCACACCCGGAAGAATTCTTGTGAAATCAATTATAAATTCTGCTCCCGAATGCGAAATAATTGCTAAATTCGAGTAATTCCCCTCTGCTTCCTTTTCTCCTAGTTCAATATTAATTTGACCTTGTTGCTGTACTTCGTCCATAGAATTATTTATTTATAACAATTTAACTATAAATAAATCAAAAATAAATTTATAATTTCATTTCGCTTTACGAAATTAAGAATTAATTTTGGACAAATTTAATAACATCAAAACAAACATAATGAGCTTACTTGTAATCGGATCTTTGGCATTAGATACAATTGAAACGCCATTTGGTAAAGCAGAATATACGCTGGGAGGTTCAGCGACATTCATTTCGACAACTGCAAGTTATTTTGTTGACGGAGTAAAACTGGTTGGAATAGTCGGAACTGACTTCCCTACCGAAGAAATAGATTTTCTAACCTCGAAAGGCATAAATATGGCCGGTCTTGAGATTTCTAAAAGCAAAAAAACGTTTCATTGGCATGGCAGATACCATACTGATATGAATCACAGAGACTCAATTAAAACAGAGCTTAACGCTTTTGAGGATTTTAATCCTACTATTCCGGAAAGTTTCAAGGATAGTGAGTTTGTCTGTCTCGGAAATGTGAATCCTGAAATTCAGAAAAAAGTAATTAAACAGTTAATAAATCCAAAATTTATAATGATTGATACGATGAATTTCTGGATAGAGGGTAAGCTGGATGCATTAAAAGAAACAATGAAGCTCGTTGATATGATGGTTATAAACGATTCAGAGGCAAAGATGCTCGCAGAAGAAAACAATCTTCTGCTGGCAGCAAAGAAAATATTTTCCATGGGACCAAAGATGCTGATTATTAAAAAAGGAGAACACGGCGCACTGCTAATAACAAAGGACGTTTTATTCAGTGTTCCGGCTTTTCTTCTTGAACAGGTTTTTGACCCGACGGGAGCCGGTGACACTTTTGCAGGCGGATTTATGGGTTGGCTCACAAAGACTAAAGACATCTCCCCTGCTAATTTAAAACTGGCTATAGTTTATGGCAGCGTTATGGCATCACTTGCTGTAGAAAAATTTTCACTTGACGGTATAAGACATCTCACAAAGGAAAGAATTATGAAGAGGTTTGAGGAATTCAGAAACCTCACTCATTTCGAAACAGTATCTCTTTAACTGTAACTTTTTTTACAGGGAATCCGTATGAGTAATATAAAAACTGAAGCAATAATTCTCAAAGGATTTAAGTACGGAGACTCGAGTAAGATTGTTACTCTGTTCTCCACAGAAGCCGGTAAATTTTCTGCTATTGTGAAAGGTGTACGAAATTCAAAGTCGAAATTAAGCGGTATTTTCGAAACGCTGAATCATGTAAGCGTAATTTTCAACAAGAAGGACAACCGAGACCTTCAGACGATATCGAATGCAGATTCTATTTCTTCATTTCCGAATGTTAAAGAAAATTTCGAAAAACTAATGACCGCTTACAGGATTTCCGAACTGACTTCAAGTATGATGTATGAGTATGATGTAAGTAAGGAAGTATTTAATCTGTTGCGGGATGTGCTTAATACACTTGAATTATCAGTAAACAGCTTTGATTTATTATTCATTATGTACCAGGTTAAGTTTGCTTTTATACAAGGGATAAATCCCGGAAGAACTGAAGAAACAAGAAATTATCTGGACAATAAATTTGTTTTAAGAGATAAGGATTCTGTTTCAAGCAGGAATTTATTCGAAGGCAAAGAAATCAATGACGCCATAAGCGAACTGAATAAAACGGAACCTTTTGAATTTGAAAGAGTTAAAATGGACGAAAAATTATTGAACAGATTACAGAATGCATACGATTTTCATTTTATGATTAATACAGGAAAATACGGTCACAGCAGGAATAGGCAAATAATAGACGAATTATCAAAAAAACATTAAATATGAAGATAATTTACTTTTTATTTGAAATTAAAATTATAAAGTAAAGGAGACTAAAAATCATGTCAAAAAAAGCAATATTTGTGAGTGCATTTTTATTTGTATTTGCGCTCGCATTCGGCGCAGCGATGGTTGTTAATTTCAGCAATGTGAAATCTCTCGTGGCAGATTCACAGATTGATTTCCAGACTGCTCCCCCAGTACAGACGAGCACTGACCTGAAGGGACTAAACGATGCGTTTGTGGAAATTTCAAAAATTGTAACGCCTTCTGTTGTTTTTATAGATGTAACAGGTAAATCGAAACAGAATAATGAAGAGATGGACAAGAACTTTCAGTTCTTTTTCGGACCTGATATGCAAATGCCTGATAACATGCCGCAGCATGGTTCCGGTTCAGGCGTTATAATCAGCAAGGACGGATACATTATTACGAACAACCATGTTGTCTCAAAAGCAGACGAAAACGGGATAAAAGTAATATTAAGCGATAAAAGAGAATATACTGCCAAACTTATCGGTACAGATCCAAATACTGACATTGCAGTTATTAAAATTGACGCTGATAATCTTACTGTAAGCTCTGTCGGTAATTCTGATAATGTTCAGGTCGGACAATGGGTACTTGCGATTGGAAATCCAATGGGTCTTAACAATACAGTAACTGCAGGAATTGTATCAGCATTAGGCAGGAATATTAATATTGACGGCAACAGTTATGCAATCAATAATTTTATACAGACTGATGCTGTAATAAATCCGGGTAACAGCGGCGGAGCACTCGTTGATATAAACGGACTCGTTGTAGGAATAAATGCTGCCATAAAAACTACTACCGGATATTATCAGGGATATGGTTTTGCAATTCCTATAAACATAGCAAAGAATGTAGCTTCTGAACTTATCAAGAACGGAAAAATAGAAAGAGGATATATTGGAGTATCTATCAAAGATGTTGATTCAAAAGAGGCAAAGGGACTCGGTCTTGAAAAAGCAAAAGGAGTTCTGATTCAAAATGTAATAAAAGGCGGAGCAGGCGATGATGCAGGTTTAAAAACCGGGGATATTGTATTTAGTGTGGACGGCAAAGACGTTAATGCAGCTAATGAACTTCAGACAATAATAGGTTCGAAGAGACCCGGAGAAACAGCTTTGCTTGTGGTGTACAGAGACGGAAAGACAATGGACTTCTCCGTGAAACTAAAGCCAAGAACGGAAGATTTAGTAGTAAATAATAATGCCCAGAATGAAAACAAGGAAGAAACAGCAAGTACGATTAAAAAATTTGAAAGTTTAGGATTAGTTGTAACTGATCTTACTGAAGCTGCTAAAAAGTTAAATGAGGTTGAATTTGGTGTGTTAGTTAAGGATGTAGCACATTTTTCCGAAGCATTTAACAGAGGGTTACGTTCAGGATATGTTATCGTTGAAGCAGATAAAAAGCCAGTCAGAAGTATTTCCGATATTGAAGATATTCTCAGCGGAAAAAACAAAGGAGATGTTATAGTATTTAAGGTTGCTACCCAGATGAAAGATATCCGTTTGGTTGCCATCGAAGTACAATAAACAATTATTTATTGAAAAAGGCTCAGAAATGGGCCTTTTTCAGAAAAATGCAATTAAATTGAAACAAATTCAGCAAAAGCGTGTAAAATAATAAACATCTAAAATAATATTTGTTAATATATTGAATTTTAAGTTTGGATTACATATTTTAAAAAGGATGAAAAAAGGATTAAACATATTTCTTTTGTTAGTGATCTTTCTTACCGGCACAAAAATTTATGCCGATAATAACGAACACTTCAACTCAGATCCGACAAGTGCAGGGAAATTTAATTCCATGCAGTCGGACGACTACAAACTTTTTCAGAATTTTCCAAACCCGTTTAATCCTACGACCAAAATAAGTTACAAGATTCAGAAAGAAGGAACTGTTTCCCTTTCGGTCTATAACCTGGTCGGACAGGAAGTCGCGATGCTTGTTTACGAGAAACAGTCACCAGGAAACTATGAAGTAGAATTTAACGCTACAGACTTAACTTCCGGTGTTTATCTTTACAAGCTTCAAATTAATGGATTCACTTCCGTTAAGAGAATGACTGTCATTAAATAAATTTTACTAATTAAATAGGATTTTTATCAATGAAGAAAATAAGTCTAATCTTAATTGTATTTATTTTGTTAACTTCTACTTTATATTCTCAGGTCAAAACATTCGATGATTTTTCGAAAAAGGACTTAAGTTCATGGATTTGGGGCGGAGTCGAAATGAAGTATTCTCACGACGAAGATAACAAAGAAAACGGATTTGTTGAAATTTTTACAACCCAAATAATAAAATCCAGTTCTTACGCCGGAAAGGTGACAAAATACTCTTCCCTCCTTCTTTCAGCAGGAAACTATCTGAACTTTATGCTTCAAGGAGTTAACAACGACGCAACAGTAAAAGTACAAATAATATACGATATAGATAATAACGGAAAGTATAATGACGACAAAGATATACTTCTAATTTCGAAACCTGTTTCTCTTAATTTTAGCGGCTGGAAGGAAGTAAAGATTAAGCTTGACGAAGATAACTTCAGCATTGTTTCAAAGTTTGATGATGATTTCACCGTGACTGAAGAAGAAGCAATTGGTATTCAGTTTGAATATGAAACGGGAAAAAACTATAAAGATTCGAAATTTACAACAGGTTTAGCACTCATTTCCGAAATTCAGAACAAGGACAACTTTACACAAAGTGAAAAGGATTCGAACACTTCTATAAATGACAAGGAATCTTACTTTAATGCTAAAAACTATCCGAATCCGTTTAATCCTGCTACTACGATAAGTTTTACACTTCAGGAAAGCTCATATGTTAAGCTTACAGTTTATGACAGGCTTGGAAGAGAAGTAAAAACACTTATAGACGAGAACAGAAATGCAGGTACTCATACAACAGAATTTAATGCTTCTGAATTACCGAGCGGAATTTACTTTTACAGGATAAAAACTGATTCAAGAACGGAAGTCCGTAAAATGATTCTTGCTAAATAATACACATGTAAATAGATTTTTAAGGCATCATCTGATGCCTTTTTTTATTCTCTAATTACATTACACTCGATTTCGTACTGCTTAATTTCATCAACAAAAATAAGAGGAAGTGGAACCGGGCGGTTGGTTTTAAAATCTACGTTCACAAGAATTCCTTTACCTGTAGAAAGTAAAGAACTGCCCTTATGTCTCACAATAACATGTTCAAAACAAAAACTTGAATTCTTTATCCACGAAACCCTGGTATAAACATCAAGAACATCGTCAAGAGTAGCAACAGCATGATAATCAACCGAATTATGAACAACAAATACTTTGAGTCCGTCATTAAAAGTACCGTCTGGGCTGAGATCATACCCGAAAGCTCTTCTGTATTCGAGTCTCCCGATTTCCATGTACCTCAGGTAATAAGAATTGTGGACTATCCCCTGCCAATCCACTTCCCACGTCCTGACACGCACCTGAACTTTATGTTTGAACAGCAATATATCGTCTTTTTTCAATGTTATAATTTGTTTTCGATTAAAGTAAGTATAAAGATACTACTAAATCACTTAAAAAATAAGAATAAAATTACTATATTTATTATTCTAAATCAAATATCAAATATTTTTCACAAACAAACTTAATTTTATGGACAAGATTAAAGTTCTTATTATGGGTGCCGCAGGCAGAGATTTTCACAATTTTAATACAGTTTATCGTGATAATCCGAGATATGAAGTTGTCGCATTTACAGCAACTCAAATCCCCTACATTGACGACAGGAAGTATCCTGCTGCTCTATGCGGAAAATTGTATCCTAAAGGAATACCGATCTATCCGGAATCAGAATTAGTAAGCCTAATCAAAAAGTATAAAGTCGATGAAGTGGTCTTTTCATATTCTGATGTTACTTTCAATTATGTTATGACAAAGGCAGCTATTGTAAACAGTGTGGGTGCATCTTTTAAAATGCTGAGTTACGAAGCAACATCCATTAAATCAAAAAAACCTGTTATAGCAGTAGTTGCTGCAAGAACCGGTGCGGGGAAAAGCCAGACATCGAGAAAAGTGATAGAGGTACTAATGGCTTTGGGAAAGAAAGTTGTTGCTGTCAGGCATCCAATGCCTTATGGAGATCTTGTAAAACAAAAAGTCCAGAGATTCGCAACAATAGCAGACCTAAAAAAGCATAAATGCACAATTGAGGAAATGGAAGAATATGAACCTCACGTTGCAAGGGGTAACGTAATATATGCCGGAGTTGACTATGAAGCTATCTTGAGGGAGGCTGAAAAGGAAGCTGATGTAATTCTTTGGGACGGAGGCAACAATGACAATCCTTTCTACAAAGCGGATCTGGTTATAACAGTCGTTGATCCTCACAGACCTGGTCACGAACTTTCTTATTTCCCGAGTGTAACTAATCTGTTGATTTCTGATGTTGTAGTTATAAACAAGATCGATTCTGCAACACCCGAAAAAGTCAATGAAGTTAGAGATAATGTATTAAGGATAAATCCTAAAGCCATAATAATTGAGGCAGCATCTCCTGTATCAATCGACAAACTTGAAGAAATTAAGAATATTGAAGGCAAAAAAGTTCTTGTCGTTGAAGACGGTCCAACACTTACTCATGGTGAAATGAAATTCGGAGCAGGAACAATTGCTGCACAGAAATTTGGTGCAAAATCTCTTGTCGATCCAAGAAAGTACGCAGTTAAAAGCATAAGTGATACTTACAAGAAATATCCTAATATTGGAGTTTTACTGCCTGCGATGGGTTACGGCGATAAGCAGATAAAAGATTTAGAAACTACAATCAATAAAGTACCGTGTGATTCAGTAATTATAGGAACCCCCATTGATTTAAGAAGAATAGTCAAAATAAAGAAACCATGTGCAAGAGTATCATATGATTTACAGGAAATCGGTAAACCGGATCTTACTGATATCTTAACAAAGATGTTTAAAAGGAAATAAATTAATTAAAAAGCTATTTTTCAAAAAAGGCTGATAACAATTTATCAGCCTTTTTATATTGTATCAAGACATATTTTGGAGTTTTTCGAGTTTTTCTTCTGATTCTTTGAGTTTGGTTTGCTCTTTTTCAATAATATCCGGTGCTGCTTTCTCAAGAAAATTTCTGTTCTCAAGTTTTTTCTTAAGTCCGCCAATATATGCTCTTAGAGATTCAAGCTCTTTACTAATTTTATTAGTATTACCAATCACTTTGAATGGCGGTATTTCATTTAGAAACTCGAAATTAACGGCAAAATAATTACCGGAAGTTCCTTTAAAATCTTGAATTTCTTTTGCATCTATAACTTTATTGCTATGATTAATAAGCAGCTGCATCAATTCAGTAATTGACGGTAAAATATTTTCAGCCGTTGAATTCAAAGGTTTAATATGTATATCAAATTGGTAATTGTTAATTCCTGTATACAAAGACCTGACATTTCTGGAAGTAGTAACCAAATCTTTCAAATGTTCGAAGGATATTTCTATATCTTCGTCAATTTTTGTTTTATCGAGTTCAGGGAACATCTCAAATGAAATTGTTTTTTCCATTCTGCTTTCGTCAAGTTTATGCCATATTTCTTCTGTTACATACGGAATAACAGGATGAAGTAGTACTAGAATTTTTTCATACATCGAAAGAGCTTCATCTACCAGTAATCTACCCGATTCTGGATTATTATTGACCTTATTCTTAATAAGTTCTATGTACCAATCACAAAAGTCATTCCAAATAAATCCATACAGTGATTTTGTATAGTCGTTCAGTCTATAAGAATCAAGAAAGAAATTAATTTCTCTGATTGTTGTATTAAACCTGCTTTCAATCCATTTTTCTGCGAGGTCATTCTCAATCGGTTTATTACCGAATTCATTAGAATCATAAACTTTATCGCGCATCATTATTAGAAAGCGACCGGCATTCCACAATTTCGTAATGAAATTTCTGCCTATTTCAGTGTTCTTCTCATCAAACAATACATCACTTCCAAGAGGAGCAAGATATACAATTGTAAACCTGAGTGCATCTGCACCGTAATTGTCAACTAAAGTTAGCGGATCTGGTGAATTACCAAGAGATTTTGACATTTTCCGTCCTTTTCCATCTCTAACAGTCGAATGAAAATATACATCCTTAAATGGAATATCTTTCATATACTCAAGTCCTGAAATAATCATTCTCGCAACCCATAAGAATATAATCTCAGGTGCTGTTGAAAGGAAATCAGTAGGATAATAATAATTTAATTCCTTATTCTGTTTGTCATCAGAATTATTCTTCCAATTAAAGACACTGAATGGCCATAACCAGGAAGAGAACCATGTATCCAAAACATCTTTATCCTGTTCCCAGTTTTCAATATCTACTGGAGGAATAGTCTCACAGTAAATATCTCCGTTATGCTTATTATACCAGATAGGAATCTGATGTCCCCACCATAGCTGACGCGAAATGCACCAATCCTTCACGTTATCAAGCCAGTGAAAATATGTCTTTGTCCATTTTTCAGGATGGAATTTAATTTTACCTTCTTTAACTACCTGAATAGCAGGTTTAGAAAGCTTTTGCATCGATACAAACCATTGATCTGACAAGTACGGTTCAATAACAGCTCCGGATCGTTCTGAAATTGAAACATTATGAATGTAATCTTCCTCTTTAACAAAATAACCATTAGCTTTCAGCTTATTCAGTACGTTTTTACGTGCTTCATTAACAGATTGCCCTTTGAAATTATCACCATTTTCATTAAGCTTACCATCTTTTGTTAGTATGTTTACAGTTTCAAGGTTGTGTTTTTTACCCAGTTCAAAATCATTCAAATCATGTGCAGGAGTAACTTTCAAAGCACCGGTTCCGAATGATATATCGACATACTCATCGCAGATAATAGGAATGGGTTTGTTTAAAATCGGAAGGATTACATGCTTTCCTTTAAACTTTAAATAGCGTTTATCTTTCGGATTTACAGCTACTGCAGTATCTCCGAACATAGTCTCCGGTCTAGTTGTCGCAATAACTAAAAACTCATTAGAATTCTCAATAAAGTACTTGATATAATAAAGCTTATCATTATATTCTTTATAACTTATCTCATCATCACTTAAAGCAGTTTGTGTAATGCAGTCCCAGTTGATAATTCTCTTGCCCTTATAGATATAACCCTTCTTAAACAAGTCAACAAAGACTTCCTTTACAGCTTTGGAAAGTCCTTCATCGAGTGTGAACCTTTCTTTAGACCAATCAACTGAATAACCCAATTTCCGAACTTGCTGAAGAATAATACCGCCATATTTTTCCTTCCATTCCCACACTTTTTTAGTAAATTCATCTCTTCCCAAATCATACTTACTGATATTTGCATTTCTTAACTGTTCTTCGACTTTTATCTGTGTTGCTATACCGGCATGATCCATGCCCGGTACCCAGCAAACTTCAAAACCGGACATTCTTTTCCAGCGGCAATAAATATCCTGTATTGTAAGATTCAAAACATGACCTATATGCAACATTCCGGTCACATTAGGTGGCGGAATTACGACGGAAAACTTTGGCTTTTCTGAGATTTCTGATTTGTATATTTCATTATCTTCCCAATATGCTTGCCATTTTTCTTCAACTTCTCGAGGATCGTATTTTACGGGTAGTTCCTTCATTCTTGATTTTTAATTATTGATTCCTGATTTTTTGTAATTAATTCGTACGATAAATTAATATAGGCTAATGAACCTTCTGAATTAATTTTATACAAGCAAAGTGGCTTTCCATAAAACGTTGCTTCATTAAGAAGGTTTGTTACAGGGATTGTCGTTTCAAGCATGTATCCAGCATACTTTAAACGAAGTTCACGTTCAGATATTTCTGTTACCTTAGAGTTTTTTTCATACATCGTCAACAGTATACCTTCTATATCTAAATACGGATTTGACACTTCCCTAACCCAGCTGATATAATCAAAAAGCTTATCAACTGCATCGAGTGAAAAGTGTCCGCATTTCACCGGAATTAATACAGAATCAGAAGCTGTAAGAGCATTCAGAGTAATACCTCTTAAGGTTGGTGGACAGTCTATTATGATAAAATCATATCTGCTTTTAACGTCTTTTAGTGCATTTTTTAAAATAACTCTGTTTTCGGTCATCTTAGCAAATCTTTCGTCATTTTGAATTGAGTTAATATTCGCCGGAACAAAATCTAAATAAGGTAGATCTGTTTTGTGAATAGTATAGTCGATAGCTTTTGCAAAATTAAATATTTCAGATATACCTGCTTTTATTCGGTCAGGTGTAAAACCCATCGCAACAGCTGATGAACCATATGGGTCTATATCTATGAGTAATGTGGACTTTTCAGCAAGTGCAAGAGATGCCGCTAAATTAACAGAAGTAGTCGTTTTTCCGACGCCACCTTTCGCAATACATACACTTATAATTTTAGCCATTGAAGCTCACTTTCAGTTCAATCAAATCACCCAAATTAGCTAGTAATTCGTCACCCCGTTTTAACCGTCCGACTCCTTCAGGTGTACCAGTAAATATTAAATCACCTTTAGATAGCCCGAATATTGTTGATAAGTATGATATTATCTTATATATATTTATTATCATTAAACTTGTATTACTAAACTGTTTTATAGTATTATTAATTTTTAATTGTATGTCCAAATTTAACGGATCTTTTATAAACGACTTTAATACTATATCGCTTACCGGAGCGGAATTATAAAATCCTTTTGCCGTTCCCCAAGGCAAGCCCTTCTTTTTTGCGGTGGATTGCAAATCACGAAGTGTCAAATCAAGACCAACACCATATCCTAAAATGTACTCCCCTGCTTCTGCTTCATTTACATTATTGCCGTCTTTGCCGATAGCAATAACCATCTCCGTTTCGTAATGAACATCATCCGATATTTTCTTTCCGTTTATTTCAGGAATGTTAATAATACTGTTATTTCGTATAATTGCGGTATTTGGTTTAAAAAATATTACAGGAGAATTAGGTGCTTTATCATTTCCGAATTCCTTTATGTGTTCCATATAGTTTTTCCCTATACAGAAAATATTATTTATTCTGAACTTTTCATTACTGCCGGATATGTTTAAATAACTAATCAAAATCACAATTGAGATTTGAAAAATTTGTTATTATTAAAGATACCAAAAGGTTTACATTTCACTTTATATCCATTAAATGGGGAATTTTTACTTTTTGATTTGAACTTATTCGTATCTATTACCCAATCCAGATTAGTTTCAAGAATCGTCAGATTAGCTCTTTCACCTATTCCCACGGTAATTCTTGGCAAATTAAGAATTCTCCTTGGATTATCTGACATTTTCCTAATCATACTTTCAAAAGATATGATACCTTTACCGACAAGATAAGTATAGCTTAAACCAATACAGCTTTCAAGACCTACAATACCGAATGGTGCATGGGAAATACCTTTTGATTTTTCTGCAGAAGTATGAGGTGCATGATCAGTACATATAACTTGAATGGTATCATCTTTAATCCCGTCTAAGATTCTTTCAACGTCTGTTTTTTCTCTCAGCGGAGGATTCATTTTAGCATTACTTCCTTCGTGTTTTATTATCTCATCCGTAAGAATAAAGTGATGCGGACATGCCTCACAGGTAATGTTTTCATTGTTAATTCTTGCAGTTCTTATGAGATCAACAGTATTACCGCAGGATAAATGTTGAACATGGTATTTTGAACCGGCAATTTTATTAGCAAGTTCTATATCACTCTTAACTGTTAATGTTTCACTTTCATAAGGTATCCCTTCCAAATTAAGTTCATCTGAAATCTTGCCTTTATGAATAACGCCTTTACCGCTAAGCATAATATTTTCTGCATGCTGTAAAAAAGGGAGTGAATGTTCAGCTGAATATTTTAAAGTTTCACTTAAAATGCTTTTATTCAGTAAAGGACTTCCGTCATCCGTAAAAGCTAAAGCACCTGCATTGTTTAATTCCTTCAGATCTGTTATTTCATTTCCTTCTCTATTCTTAGAAGCACAGGCAGAAACATGTACATCAACAATCATGTTTTCCGCTTTATTAAGTATATAAGATATAATTTTATTGTTATCTATAGGTGGTTTTGTATTAGGCATGCAAAGGACACCAGTGAATCCTCCATTAGCAGCGGAACGGACACCCGATTCAATATCTTCCTTCTCAGTCTGGCCTGGATCTCTAAAATGAACATGCATATCATAAAACCCAGGAACAGCAGTTAAATTCTCTCCATTTATTATCTCTTCATAATCCTCTGCATAATTATTACCCGGAATATCTATGTATTCTATAACACCATTCCTGACAAAGAGGTCAAAATTACCATCGAGATTATCTGCAGGTGATATTATCCTAATATTTTTGAATAAAATGTTCAATCAATCTTTTATTTTTAATGTGGGCAATACTGGATTCGAACCAGTGACCTCTTCCGTGTGAAGGAAGCGCGCTAACCAGCTGTGCCAATTGCCCGGAATAATGTGAATTTACAAACTATTAGCCAATAAGAAAATTCCATAAAACCGCATCAAGTATAAGTATCATTGCGGCACAAATTACAAATGATTTAATCGTAGACAGTCCAACACCTTCCGCACCGCCAGATGTTTGAAATCCAACGTAACAACCGATGGATGATATAGCGAGTCCGAAAACCGTACCTTTGACAAATGCAGCATTAACATCAGCTATTTCAAATGATTTTCTGAATCCCGAAATAAATACCCCACCTGATACATCAAGAAATGTTGTTGAAACTAAATAAGCTCCAAATATCGCAATCGCACTTGAGTAAATAATAAGAACGGGCAACATAATAGTTGTTGCAACTATTCTTGGAGTTGCAAGATACCGAATCGGATTTATTGCCATTGCTTCCAAAGCATCTATTTGCTCTGTTACTTTCATTGTTCCAATCTCTGCACTTATAGATGCGCCAACTCTTCCTGCGAGAACAAGCGCCGACAAAACCGGTCCAAGTTCAATGATAATTGCTTTCGGAGTAGCAGAGCCAAGTATGCTAAGCGGTACCATCCCCCTCATCTGATATGCCGCTTGCCAAGCAGAAACTGCACCTGTAAACAAACCAATTATTGATACAAGAACAAGAGAATTAACTCCAATATGGACCATTTGGTCAAGTATTAGTTTTCTGTCAATAAAAACTCTTGGCAGATACTTTACAACCTGATACTGCAATGTAAAATATCCTTCAATATCCTTGAAGAAAGTAAATACTTTTTTTAAAATTAAATCAATCAAATTATTTAAATTATTTGTTTATCATTCTCTGTACTTTAACCTGCAGCAGTCTGTTCCCTGTTTTTTTCATAATTGTAAAAACAAACTCTTTGTAATCCACTCTTTCATATATTTCAGGAACATGACCTGTTACCTTCTGAAGAAATCCGCTGAGAGTATGATAATCATCGTTGTCAATCGGAATGTCGGACTTAAACTTCTGATTAAATTCCTCAATACTTATAATCGGATTGACAAGAAATATTCCAAGTTTGTCTTTTTGCACGTTACGGGTATCGATATCATATTCGTCCTCAATCTCACCTACAATTTCTTCGATGATATCCTCAAGAGTAATCAGTCCTTCAACATTTCCGTGTTCATTAACGACAATTCCAAGATGAATTCTTTTCTTTTGAAAATCTTTAAGTATCTCTCCTATCTGCTTAGTTTCTGGTACAAAATATACTGGACGCAAAATATCCGTTAAAACAATCAGTTCTCTGAACTCTGCCGCACTGATAAGATCTTTAGAATATATAATTCCGATAATATTATCGATGGAATCCTTATAAACAGGTACTCTGGAATATCCTTCATCTATAACCTTTTGTATTATAGTTTCACGGTTATCATCGATATTAATAGCAACGATGTTATTTCTTGAAACCATTATATCACGAGCCAACTTGTCATTAAAATCAAATATCTTTTCAATCAACTGGTGTTCAGTCGAATCTATGACGCCTGTTTTTCTACCCTCGGAAATAAGATACCTAATTTCTCTTTCGGAATGATGAATATCCTCCTTTGTAATCGGTTTTAGTCCTATTAACCTAATAAATCCGTTAGCAGAAAAGTTAAGAATAATTATCATCGGCTTGAAAATAGTATAGACAATTTTAAGCGGGAATGATAGCCACATAGATATTTGCAGCGGATACTGAATCGCAATCATTTTAGGTGCAAGCTCTCCAAAAGCAACAGTTACAAAAGTAATAAGCAATATTCCTAATATTGAAGAAACAGAACCTGGTATTGCATTGCCAAAACCAATTAGATTAAATAAACTGCCGAATATTCTTCCAAAAGAATCCTCCCCTATCCATCCTAGTAAAACATTTACAAGTGTTATTCCTACTTGGGCAGCTGATATGTATTTATCTATATTATCTTTTACATTTCGTAGATATCTCTTTCGAAGTGAATCCTTTTCGTTGGAATCAGTTTCAATCTCTGATTTTCTTACTTTTATAATCGCATATTCCAGAGCAACGAACAGCGCATTTATCATCACAAGTACAGCAACCAGGAATATGTCGAACAATATTGATTTCAAACTTATAAGTCTTCCTATCTGTTTTCTTTCAGGAACAGCAAGCGTTTTTCAAGTTTTTCTCTCGGAATTAAAAGTTTATCCTTTCCGAAAATTGCCTCGTCCTGTGATTTGAAAACAAGTTCATAATCATCGCTCATTATTATTGCTTCTTCGGGACAAACCTCTTCACAGAATCCGCAGAATATACAACGTACCATGTTTATTTCGAATTTTTCTGGATATCTTTCCTTTTCAAAGTCAGTTTCATTAGCCTGTACCTCAATTGCAAGAGCCGGACACACTCTTGAACATAATCCACAGGCAACGCATCTTTCGACTCCGTTGTTTTCAAGAACTAAAACCGGTCTTCCTCTAAAACTCGAAGGTGTATTCCATTTCTGTTCTGGATACTGTCTTGTGAATTTCGGTTTGAACATCTGCTTAAACGTCAAAGCCATGCCTTTCGCTATCTGTGGCAAATAAGTTTTCTCTAAAAATGTTAAATCTTTATTCTTTATATATTCCATATATTATATCATATTTTCTTGATTGTTTGGTATAGAACACCGGTTGAAACAATACAGCAAATTTACTTTATCAAAAGCATTTTCTTCGTTGAAGTAAACGATTCCGTTTTTAACGTATAATAATAAACTCCCGAAGAAAGATTAAATTCTGACGAATTAAAATCATAAGTATATTTCCCTGCGGATACTGCTTCATTGTTTATTAAATTGGCAACTTCATTGCCAAGAATATCATAAACTTTAAGTGAAATATTTTCCCTCTTTCCAATAGAAAAATTTATTTTAGTCGCTGGATTGAACGGGTTAGGATAATTCTGTTCCAGTTTGTATCCATCTACTACGCTCGAAATCTGTCGTATCCCTACTGGACCTAAGTGAACCTGAAAAGTATCAGTCAAAAAATTACTTGGATTGCCGTTTACCCATGCTTTAATAATAATTCTACCGGTACCAATTGAAATACCGTTAAAATATATTTCTAAAGTATCCTGCTGTCCGGGCTGGATTGTCAAAGGATTTGAACTCGGAGGTACTGAATCCAAGAAAGGCGCGTAACAGAATCCTCTAAGGCACATGCTTGTTGACCAATCAGGAGCCGGAAGTTCGTTAAGAATTCTGAAAAAAGTGAAATTAAGGTTAGCACTGCCGGTATTCTTGAAGGCAGCTTTCGTTTTAGTGGCAACTAAAAATGATGTATCGCCGTTAACAATTGCGGGTGTAATTCTTTGAAACGTAAAAGATTGAGATTTGGCAAAACCTGTAGTAATAATTAAAAACAACAATAGAAGTAATAATTTTTTCATATTATATTTTAATTTGTTAAAGATAATAATCTGTAATAATTTTTTTCAGCAATTTTATATCCGGAATTTACAGTAAATGCTTTCTTATATTGTGATAAAGCTTCAAACCATAATCCAAGTTTTTCGTAAACAACACCAAGATTGTAATGAGCAAACTCCCTGTTATCGTATTTTTCTGCTTTAATAGCAAGCTCTAGCCACGCAATTGCCTCTTCATATCTTCGTAACCTAATCAAATACGCTCCTATATCATTGTAGGGATTACCGTAATCAGGGTCTAATTCGATAGCGCACTTGCATTCTTCAATTGCACTTTCATAATCTCCCTGTGAACTTAAAGCCCATCCTAAAAATGTATAAGCTTCAGCTGTTGGATAGTAATCAAGAGACTTTCTGTAATGCTCTATTGCCTGCTCATAATCACCTGACATTTGAAGCTTATACGCTTTTTCAAAAAAGTCTTTAGATAGTTCAATTAGATATTTTGCGTCCATTTAATCAATATTTATTAATATATCTAACTCAACAAATATACCAAAAGTTTAGTTCTTTAGAAATTCAAAAACCCCTATTTTTTTGCGTTAATTGGCTTATTTTGACAGCCAATTGTAATTTTAAGAAAATAAAAAAAGGGTTGCCGTTTCCGGCAACCCTTCCATACAAATTGTAACAATTACTATATATTCTAAATAATATTAGTTTTAAAGTTTTGTAACATTTGCTGCCTGAGGTCCCTTTGGTCCGTCTTCTATTTCGAATTCGACTGTGTCGCCTTCGTTAAGAGTTTTATAGCCATCGCCTAAAATTGCGTTAAAATGTACAAATACATCTTTTTTACCGGCTACGGTGATAAATCCAAAACCTTTTGAGGAGTTGAACCATTTTACAGTTCCTTTTTCCATTACATTTCCTTTCAAGAAATTATTAATTTTTTAACTTCCGGATAATCCGGATAAACATTTTCATATAAAATGCTAAGTGTGATTGTGTTTATTTTAATCTATCTGAGGGATATCTTTTAAAGAGTAGACCTGCAGAACTAAGAAGATTTCTTCGTAGCGGTTAAACAAACTTATTACAAATAACTATTTATACTTGGCATAATATGGGTTTAATATAAACAAATAGCAAGATAAAAATAATTAAAAATAATAACATGATTTCTGTTAATTTTATTACTCAACTTCATGCAATGAATTCTTTATTTTTATCCAACAATAATAATATATGAATTAACTTTCAGAAATAAAATATTTATATTTCTTGAATGTCAAAAATTGCTGTCATATTAGGTTCCGGTCTTACAAAATTTAAAAACGAAATTTCGTGCGCAAACATAGTTTATTCCGAAATCGGAGGAATTCACGAAAAGCAGGTTATTGAAGGTAAAATTGGAAACAAGAGTATTGTATTATTTACCGGAAGAAATCATTTTTATGAAACACATTCTCGGGATAAAGTATTCAGGAATGTTTCAATTGCAAAAGATATGAATGTTGACTTCATTATCGTAACAAATGCAGCCGGCGGGCTTAATCCGAATTATAATGTGTCTGAACTTATGCTTATTAAGTCGCATATTAACTTTTTTCATAGACCGCTTGTAGATAAGCAGAATCTGTGTTTTGATAGCGTTCTTTTAAATTGGGCAAAAGAAAAAGCTGAATTAAATAGCATAAAAGTTCACGAGGGTAATTACTATGCTTCATTCGGTCCTGTTTACGAAACGCAATCCGAAATAAATTTTATTAGAAAAGCAGGAGCTGATTGCGTTGGAATGTCAACGATTCCGGATATATTAAAAGCAAATGAACTCGGAATTAAAACACTTGGTATTTCATGCATTACAAACATGCTGTATTTTGGCGTAAATAATCGTATAACTCACGATGAAGTGGTTACAGCGGGTAACAATGCATACAAAGTATTTTCAAATTATTTAAAAATTCTTATTAATGATTATTGATACTCATGCCCACTTGTATTATCCGGAATTATCAGAAAATATTAATGAAATAATCGATAACTCTCTTCAATCCGGAATCAAAAAGATTATTGTTCCCGCGATAGATTTAGAAACTTCCGAAAAGATACTAAACCTTTCGGCAATCCATGAAATTATTTATGCCGTTATAGGTTTTCACCCATGCGATATAACAAAACTCTCCGAAAAAGACTTTCAAACTCTCGAAAACTATCTAAATGAAGATAAGGTAGTCGGAATTGGTGAGACTGGTCTTGATTATTACTGGGATAAAACTTATAAAGATAAACAGATTGACTTTTTTAAAAGGCATCTTGAACTGTCTGAAAAATATGATTTACCGGTAGTCATTCATACACGAGATTCCATAAAAGATGCAATAAGAATTATCGAAGAATCATCCTACAAATGCAGCGGACAATTTCATTGTTTTTCCGGTGATGAAAAAGACCTTGAAGATGTTTTAAATTTTAATTCCTATTTCGTTTCTTTTTGCGGGAATATAACGTACAAGAATTTTGATTCCATCGATGTTGTAAAAAATGCTCCTTTGGAAAAACTTCTTGCTGAGACCGATTCCCCTTTTCTCACACCTGTTCCTCATCGTGGTAAGAAAAATCAGCCTGCGTTTGTTGTTAATACAATCAAAAAGATATCAGAAATAAAAAATACAGATTTAAAGATTCTTGAAGATAATCTTGAGGCAAATACCCGCAGACTGTTTAAAAAAGCTTTCTAATAAATAATTACACTTCACATACTTATTAATCTCACGTGACAGTTTGGATTTGAGAAATGAATTGTGATAAATAATAAATCTTGATTAACTTAATAAAAACATATATATTTGCTAAACCTTATTTAATTAAATTTATATTATTATGGACAATAACTTACACTTTCAGGACAGCGGTTCTTCATTTACTCCTCCGCCACCACCACCACCTCCTCCTCCCCCTCCACAACCGACTATGGGAGGAAGCGGAAATTATTCATCATCAGGTAAAGCGAGCAGCAGTGCAATCTGGGCTCTTGTACTCGGTATCTTATCATGGGTTGCTTGTGGTATTTTCGCAGCTATACCGGCATGGATTATTGGTAAAAAGGAAATCAGCGCAATAAACGCCGGTCAGTCTGACTCTGCTGGAAAGACAATGGCACAAATTGGAATGTGGCTTGGAATCATTCAGGTCATCGTTGGAATTCTTGCATTAATCGTAGTACTTATTATTTTGATGCTCGGTGGTTTCGCAGCATTGATGGAAAGTTAAAATATTTTTAAATATGGCTGTCAGTTATAAAAATGACAGCCTTTTTTATTTATGAAAATTAAAATAACAAAATTTAATAAAGAAGCAGACTGTGTTATTCCCCAATATGCTACTTTAGATTCCTCAGGTATGGATCTTGCCTCTTCTTCATCTGATACCATAATTATTAAATCTGGTCAATTCACTCTTATACCCACAAATTTGATTTTCGAAATTCCTCGGGGCTATGAAGGTCAAGTTAGACCAAGAAGCGGACTCGCTTTAAAGCATGGGATAACTGTATTAAATTCTCCAGGTACTATTGATTCTGATTATAGAGGAGAAGTAAAAGTACTGCTCATTAATCAAGGATTTAAAGATTTCGAGGTTAATTTTGGAGACAGAATTGCCCAGCTTATTATTTCTAAGCATGAGAATGTATCCCTCGAATTTGATGACAATATTTCAGATACAGAAAGAGGTGCAGGAGGTTATGGCAGCACGGGCAAATAAGAAATTGCGGCAAAAATCATTCAGCGAGATTCAGGTTTTCAATTTTGAGAAAGAAAAAGCATTCAGTTTAAAATCCAATAAATCAGAATCTTCACTGGGTAGACTAATACTCGTAACAACTCCTATCGGTGATTATCATGACATAACTTTTCGCGCATTAAAATCAATTAGAGAATCTGAATATCTACTCTGTGAAGATTTGAAGGAATCCTCAAAGCTTTTAAGGTTCTTTGGAATTAAAAAGGAAATGCATCTTTTAAATGAACACAATGAAAAAGATGCTGTTCATGAATACATTAATGTCCTTTTATCTGGAAAAAATGTTACATTAATATCAGACTGCGGAACACCTGCTTTTGCTGACCCGGGACTCAGTCTTGTTAATGCTTGCATTCAAAACAATATAGAGATTGATTTCATTCACGGTGCTAATTCTGTTATTTCTGCGGTAACAATATCAGGTTTTGATATCAGCCGTTTCTATTTCTATGGATTTCTATCTCCTAAAAATGAGGTTAGACTCAAAGAACTCAAAAAAATATCTACACTTCCATTTCCCGTTATTTTAATGGATACACCTTATCGTCTTTCTAATCTTATTAATGATTTAACAGTTATTGTACCCGAACGAGATATTTTTCTTGCCTTGAATCTTTCAAGCAAAGATGAAAAACAATTACGTGGGAAACCAAACGAAATTCTTTCACAACTTACTGACCTTTTTGGGGATAACAAACCTAAAGCTGAGTTTATTGTTGTACTGGACAAATTTGTGAAATAATTTCGTTAATACTTTTCTAATTTTATTCCATATTAGGGCTTTACTTTTATTTATATTTTTTGTATATTTGAACTACTGTTAAAGCTCATGGTTTGTGAGAAATATTAACCGTGTTTAAGTTTATAAAAAATAACTACGCTATAACATACTGAAATAACAACTTTTTATTTTAACATCCCATCAACATACCATGAATATCCCATTAACATACCATAAACATACCATTCTCTTATGGTGCAAGTGTATTACAAACATATGCCCTGATGAAGCAGTAAAGCAGGTTTAAACTGTAAAAACATCACGTAATGACATTTGACCAAGCTTATCTCATTTTATACTCATTTTAAGTAAATGTGATATAATTACGCAGTTTACTCTCAAAATGAATTGAAAAAGGGCTATTTTATAGCTAACTTGTAATATGACTTCTTATAAATCCTCAGGAGTAAATATTCATAAAGCAGAAAAATTTGTAGATCGGATAAAACCGCTCGTTAAGCAAACTTTTAATAAAAATGTGTTATCCGGAATAGGAAATTTCGGTGCTTTCTACGAACTTAACCTCGAAAAATACTTAAAGCCTGTCTTTGTCTCAAGTACAGATGGCGTTGGTACCAAGGTTAAAATAGCTGCCATACTTAATAGATATGATACAGTCGGAGAAGATTTAATTAATCATTGCGTAAACGATATTGCAGTATGCGGTGCAGTTCCCCTGTACTTTCTTGATTACTACGCAATGCGAAAATTGGACGTAAATAATTCCGTCAAGATAATAAAAGGTCTTGTTCGAGGTTGCTTAAATAATTCAATGTCCTTAATTGGTGGTGAAACCGCAGAAATGCCTGGCGTATATTCTCATAATGATTTTGACCTTGCAGGTACAATAGTTGGTGTAGTTGATAGGAAGAAGATTGTCACATCTTCGAATGTTAATAAAGGAGATATTCTGGTTGGATTCAAGTCAACAGGACTTCACACAAACGGATATTCACTAGTCAGAAAGATTTTCAAAAATAATGATTATAAGAAATATTTTCCGGAATTAAAAAATACACTTGGGAAAGAACTTCTCAAAGTTCATAAATCTTATTTAGATATTATACAAATATCTTTAAAACGATTTGCTGTTAACTCATTTTCCCATATTACGGGTGGAGGTATTGTTGGTAATACAAGAAGAGTAATTCCCAAAAACCTTATGCTTGAAATCGACTGGTCTTCGTGGAAACGTCCGACGATTTATGATTTGATTCAAAAGAAAGGCAGTGTTTCGGAAAACGTTATGCGTGAAACATTCAATCTCGGTATTGGACTCATTGCAATTCTACCCTCAAACAAAGCAAATAGTTACTGCAGTTTCTGGAATAAAAGAAAAGAGAAATGCTTCATCATCGGAAGCATTCATTAAAACAATAATAATTCATTCATATTTTAAATTAGGAGTAATATGCAAAAAGTTGTTTCTATTCAGCCCGAAAAAGTACAGGAATTTTTAAGAAAGCACATGCTGGTCGATGGTTTTGATATTATTCTCGACCTGGATAAGTCAAATCATGGTTATCTCTACGATTCAAAAAGTAAGAAATATCTTCTCGATTTTTTCACATTTGTTGCTTCGAATCCGCTAGGTATGAACCATCCGAAGCTTAACAATCCGGAGTTTATTAACAAAATTGGAAAACTCGCACTTAATAAACCATCACTATCAGATATTTATGCTCAGGAACAGGCTGAGTTTGTCGAAACATTTTTCAACATTGCTGTTCCATCATATTTCAAGTATTCTTTCTTCATAGAGGGTGGTACGCTTGCGGTTGAGAATGCTATAAAAGCTGCATTTGACTGGAAGGTGCAAAAGAATTTTGCTAAAGGCTATAAAGAAGAAAAAGGTCATCAGATAATCCACTTTAAAGAGGCATTCCATGGACGTTCAGGATATACACTCTCAATGACTAATACAGACCCTGTCAAAATTGCATATTTCCCAAAATTTAACTGGCCCAGAATTTCTAATCCTAAAATATTATTCCCTCTGAATGATGAGAATCTTGCTAAAGTTATTGAAGCAGAGAATAAATCAATTGCTGAAATAAAGAAAGCAATTTCAGAGAATAAAGACGATATTGCCGCGATAATTATTGAACCCATACAGGGCGAGGGCGGAGATAATCATTTCAGGAAAGAGTTCTTCATTCAGTTAAGGCAGATATGCAATGAAAACGAAATTCTTCTTATTTTTGATGAAGTGCAAACAGGAATTGCTCTTACGGGTAAATGGTGGGCACACCAGCATTTTGTAAAGCCAGACCTGATATCATTCGGAAAGAAAACTCAGGTTTGCGGTGTCCTTGCAACAGACAGAATGGATGAAATTGAAGAAAACGTATTCCGGAAATCCAGCAGAATAAACTCTACCTGGGGAGGCAATATCGTTGACATGTACCGGTTTAAGAGAATACTTGAAGTTATTGAAGAAGAAAACCTAGTAGAGAATTGCAGAATCAACGGTGATTACCTAAAGACTAAGATGGAAACAATATGCAATAAATATCCCGATAAGATTACTTCTCCCAGAGGACTCGGACTATTTGCAGCATTTGATGCTTCCAGCACTGATTTAAGAAATAAGATTGCCACTGAATCATTAAAGAACGGACTTATGATTCTTGGCTGCGGGAGCCACAGTATAAGATTCAGACCACCTGTGACGGTTACAAAAGAACACATTGATGAGGCATTCATAATTCTTGATAAAGTAATTAATAATCTATGATTTGAAAGACCGGATTAAAAATAGCTTTATAGAATATTTAAAGAAAAACAATCACAGAATTACGAACGAAAGATTCCTTATTCTTGATTCTGCTCTTTCTATGGATAATCATTTCGATGCAGATGAATTGTACAGCAAAATGAAAAGTGACTATATCAAAGTTTCAAGGGCTACTGTTTACAATACGCTTGAACTAATGAGCCGATGTAAGATTCTAACTAAGCATAATTTCAAAGGGGACAGAGCTCGATACGAGAAGAAGTTCGGTAGAAGAAACCATTACCATATTATTTGCCTCAAATGCAATAAAATAATCGAATTTGAGAATAATTCCATCGAAAAAACGCTGTTGAAACTCTGCAACTCAAAAAATATGATACTTTTCGATCACTCTCTTCAGGTATTCGCGTCATGCAAAGAAGACTCGGGTTGTAAAGGTTTACATCGTAACTAATTCAGGTTTGAGGTCTGAATTTTAAAGGAATAATACCTTGAATATACTGAAAAATAAGGTTATTTTACACTTTTTGAATTTTTAATAAATACAACTAATAATGAAGAGGACTTATCAACCGAGCAACACAAAGAGAAAGAATAAACACGGTTTTCGTGAGAGAATGGCAACTAAGAATGGCAGAAAAGTGCTTGCCAGCAGAAGAGCTAAAGGCAGAAAGAAACTTACTGTCAGCGACGAATTCACAAGATAGTATTTTATCTTAATTAATGTCTTACGATACGGAATTTGATCGTAGTTTAGGGAAAAATGAAATTATAAGAGGATACGATTCGTTTAAGAAGATTTTCACAAGATCTAAGGTTATAGAAAGCGGATATTTAAAATGCTATTTACAGTTTGATAATGATTTATTAAGCCCACAATCACTAAAAGTGGGCTTTACTGTTTCCAAAAGAAAAGCAAGGAAAGCATTCGTCAGAAACAGAATAAAAAGGCTTATCAAAGAAGCTTACAGAAATGAAAAGCACAAATTATTGATTAAAGAAAATACTAAGATAATTTTTACGGTTAGTGAATCGGGAGGAAATTCAATAAATTTGCTCTACAAAACCGGTTTTATTCTTTTCACAGAAAATATGAGGAGTCTATTCGACACTATTAACAAAGGTTACGCTCAAACATGAAATATATTATGATAGGTATAATAAAGATTTACCAATACGTTATTTCACCATTGATTCCTCCATCCTGCAGATTTTACCCAACTTGCTCCAATTATTATATTGAGGCTCTGAAGGTGCATGGATTTTTTAAAGGAAACTATCTCGGAATTAAGAGGATATTAAAATGCAATCCCCTGTTTGAAGGAGGAATTGATAATGTCCCCGAGAAAGGAAGCAATATTTTTAAATTTAATAAAAATAATAAGTATAATAATTAATGGATAAAAAATCTATAATCGGTTTTGTCGTAATAGGTGTCATTCTTATTGCCTGGATGATGTGGACTTCGAAAAACCAGAAACCTCAAACACCACCCAACCAAAATGTTGAGAATGTACAGGATTCGGGTAAATCAAAAGTAAGCACTGATTCAACAGTTGTTACTAAAAAAGATACAACAGCAGTCAGCGAATATTCCACTAATTATGGGAACACATTTGCCAGAAACTCTATAGTATACGCAAAAGACTCTTTATCAGCCAAAGAAAGAATATTTACGGTTGAAAATGATAAATACAGATTTGAATTTACAAATTTTGGCGGGGCGCTTCTGAAAGCTTACATGAAGGAATTCAAAACATGGGACGGAAAAGAAGTTCAACTTGTTGACTGGAAAAAAGAAAGAGAATTGAACCTTATGTTCACTTCTAAAGAAGGCCAGACAATCAACACTAAAGACCTAATTTTCACTCAGTCAGATTATACATCTCAAAATATCAAACTTACAGGAGATATAAATTTTGTACTCAAATATACTCTTAATATTGATAAAGATTCATCACAGAAAATAGTAAAGACATACACATTCAAACCTGATTCTTATGAATTCATAGTCGATTATGAATTCAGTAATCCATCGAAATTTATTGCCGACAATAAATATCAAGTAGTCTGGGGATCTTCTCTGAATCTGACAGAATTCAGAAGCGATGAAGAAGCAAGATTTTCTGCGGCATATTCTTACATGGGCGGAGAACTTGAAGAGATGATGCCTTCTGATTACAACAAAGATGACAAATTTGACGCAAACGGAAATACAGATTATGTTGCTACAAGAAATAAATATTTTGGTGTCTTTATAATTCCCTTCTCGAGAAAAGGAGACGGAGCGTACATTACAGGAAATAAAATGCATCTGCCTGATGAAGGTCAGAAGAACTTGTTCTCCGTTGCTGTTAAGATGGATATTAAGAACGATGCATACGAGAAAGCCACATTTAAAGTACTACTATCACCTGTTGATTACAAGATTCTAAAAGCATACAACATGGAGCTTGAAAAGACCATGAGATTCTCTCTGGACTGGCTCGTCAGACCAATAGCTCAGTATGCAATAATTCCATTCTTTAATTTTCTTCATTTATTTATACCAAACTGGGGTGTGGTAATTATTGTTTTTGCCATAGTGCTTAAGATTGTACTGAATCCATTGACAAAGAAGCAGATGACCTCAATGAGAAAGATGTCAACACTGAATCCAAAGATGACCGAAATCCGTGAAAAGTATAAAGATGATCCAACGAAGATGAATTCTATGATAATGAAACTCTACAAGGAGGAAGGTATAAATCCTATGGGCGGCTGTCTGCCAATGCTGTTGCAGCTTCCGATACTGTATGCCCTCTTCGGAGTATTTCAGTCAACGATTGAGTTAAGGCAGGCATCATTTATATGGTGGATAACAGACCTGTCTGCACCTGACGTTTTATTCCATTTGCCGTTTAAGATTCCATTGTTTGGAATAGACCAGGTTTCAGGACTTGCAACACTGATGGGTATCACGATGTTCATACAGCAGAAAATGACAGTTACCGACCCTAAACAGAAAAGCCTTGTTTATATAATGCCGATAATGATGACGCTACTATTCTTTAGTTTCCCATCAGGATTAAACCTTTACTATTTCATGTTTAATCTGCTCTCGATAGGACAGCAATATTACACAACAAAAATTCGTCCTCCTAAAGAGGATGAAATTAAGAAACCAACAAAACCTGGTATTATTGCAAAATTCATGGATAGGATGCAGCAACAGCAAAAGGAAATGAGCAAAAGAAGAAAAAGATAAATTATTGATAATAAAAAAGGGGATGTAAATCCCCTTTTTTATTCTTGTGGAAATGCCGGGAGTCGAACCCGGGTCCGAAAAGCAGACCATTGAAACATCTACAAACTTAGTTTGTTTTTAGTTTTCAGGAATCGTGTCTAAACAAACAAACCACTCATCCCTATCCCGATTAATCTCGACACAAACTATCAGGCGTTATTTATGTCCATCCCATCAGTCGGCATCATTCATTCCCGGACAGGAAGCGGGTGATGATGATGTTTAGCTGCAATTAAGCGGCTAAAGCGTAGTTATTTTCTGCGTTTATTTTTTTCCAGCCGTTTAAAGTGTCTGCCGGGAACACTGAATGCTGTTTCAACCTTCTGTGCATTCCGTCGAAGCCGTTGCATTCCCTCTCTTAATCTTACTTTGTTTTTACGTTAATTGTTCCTTCTGCGGATACTTTCGCTTCTTCTGTTTTTGAAGATTTATCCTTGAATAGGATTCCAAAAGGAACTATCACAATATATCCTAAAACCAGAAGAATTGGTGCAATTACAGTAGGAAGAAAACCATCTACTGAATTCTCTGCCATGAAAAAATAACCGATTATAATCAGGAGTATTCCTGTTCCGATTATAGCATAATTCCTGTTTGTCAGTGACAAATGGAATGTTTCAGCGTGCTTGGTTTTCTTTGATTTTACAACTTTAGCCATATTAATTATATTTTAGATAGTTCGTCATAATAATAAGCAACAGTGCTTATTCCTTTATAAAAATTGTTAAGGTCAAATTTCTCGTTAGGTGAATGAATATTATCGTCAGGAAGTCCGAATCCAAGCAGAATAGCATCAGCTCCAAGAACTTCATTAAAGGAATTGACAATCGGAATAGAACCGCCTTCCTTGAAGAATACCGGGTCAACTCCAAACGCATCTTTCAGCGCCTTAACAGCTGCTTTAATTGCAGGAGTATCAATAGCTGTAACTGAAGGCTTTCCACCATGCAGGGAGGTAACCTTTACCTTTACCGATTTAGGCGCTATCTTCATAACATACTTTTCAAAAAGCTCTGCAACTTTGTCCGGATCCTGATTTGGGACTAATCTCATTGAGACCTTAGCTCCGGCAACAGAAGGCAAAACAGTCTTTGCACCCTGCCCCTGATAACCACCCCAGATACCGTTACAATCGAGTGTCGGTCTTGCAGAGACTCTTTCTATAGTTGTGTATCCCTCTTCTCCGAGCAGTTCTTCCACTTCAAGGTCCATTTTATACTTTTTCTCATCAAAAGGCAGCCTTTTGAATTCATCCCTTTCTTTTTGTGTGAGAGCTACAACATCGTCATAAAATCCGTCAATTAAAACTCTGTTCTTCTTATCTTTAAGCTGAGTTATAATATCAGCAAGTGCATTAATTGGATTGTGTACACCGCCACCAAAAGTCCCTGAATGTAGGTCTCTGTTAGGTCCAGTAACATCAATCTGCATAAAACAAAGTCCCCTAAGACCGTAACAAATTGAAGGCATATTATCTTTATACATAGATGTATCAGAAATCACGACATAATCTGCTTTCAAAAGGTCTTTTTGCTTTTCAAGAAACTTGTAAAGATTTACGCTGCCAATTTCTTCCTCGCCTTCAAAAATCACTTTTAGGTTAATTGGTAACTTGCCGTTATTCTTAAGGTGAGCTTCTATACTCTTTATATGAATAAATATCTGTCCTTTATCATCAGCTGAGCCTCTGGCGTAAATTTTATTCCCTTTTACTGTAGGTTCGAAAGGAGGATTAGTCCATAATTCAAGGGGGTCAACAGGCTGAACATCATAATGACCGTAAACCAGAACAGTTGGTTTATCATTTCCGGCTTTCAGGCAGTCAGCATAAACTATTGGATGCCCTTCAGTCTGATATACCGTAACATTATCAAGGCCTATACCTTTTAGATGACTTTCAAGCCAGGAACAAGCTTTTTTCACATCATCTTTGTGTGCTTCTTCATTGCTTATTGATGGTATGCTTAAGAAATCCTTTAATTCATCAAGATACCTGTCTTTATTCGATTCGATGTACTTTATTATTTTTTCCATGTAATAAAAATTATGCGGTTAATAAACTTACTAACCGCATATTATAAATAAAAGTTTAACAAAAATAAATGTTATTGCTTGCCAATTTTAGCTTTCAAAGCTTTTATCATATCTGCAGCTTCTTTGTTTTCGGGTTCTAACTGCAAGATTTTTTCGTATGTTTCGATTGATTCCTGGTCTTTGTTACCAAACCTGTATGCACGAGCAAGAAACTCAAGCGCAAGAACAAACTTCTGGTCTGCGTCTATTACTTTCTGGAAATACGGTACTGCTTCAAGATATTGCTTCTGTGAGTAATAGCAGAATCCTTTATACAGAGTTGCGAATGGATTTGGATTACCCAGATCTATACTTTTCTGGAATTTAACAATAGCTTCTTCATACTTTTCCGCTTTATAGAGAGATTTACCCCATTCATAATAAGTATCATAATCTAAGCTGTCTTTTTGAAGAGCCATTCTATAGTATTTCTCGGCTTCATCATATTTCAGCAGGCTTGAATTCACCTTAGCGAGCACCTGCAGGTCCTCTTCATCATAATTCTTTATTTCAACTTTAGCGAAGTATTCAACAGCCTTATTCAGGAAATCTGTTTTATTAACTTCGTCAATCTCTGCTTTTTCAGCATATATATATGCAGTGTATAAATTACCTGTTGAAGAATTTGGATCATTCTTTAAGACATCTTCAAGAATCTTTAGGGCTTCATTGAATTTTTCATTTGCCTGTTCATTCTGGTTTCTGTCGGAATAGTAAACACCCTGAGCATAAAGTACTTTAGCGAAGTATGAATTACCTTCCTGAGAACCCGGCATAAGTTCGCTGTACTTTTTGAATGCTTCGAGTGCATCCCCGAACTGCCCGCCGAAATAAAGGATTCTTCCTTTACCAAAATAAGCAGGAGCATAATTCGGGTCAACGTTAATTGCATTATTAAATTCAACGAGAGCTTCATTGTACTTTCTCTGCCTTGCAAAAGATTCTCCGAGTCCTGTATAGGCTTCAGGGATTTTCTTCAATGCAATTGCTTTCTTGTAATAATCTGCTGCAAGTTTAAACGAGCCTCTTATTCTGTAAGCATCTCCGAGTCCGACATAAACATTCGGATTTTCTTTGCTTATAGTTGTTGCAAGAGTTAAAACCTTAATCGCATCGTCAATCTTTTCCTGAGCTGAAAAATTATCAGATTGCGCAATCATGAGATTGATATTATCGGGTTCAATTTTTAAACCCTTCTTGAATAAGTTGTTTGCTTCAGTATATTTCTTCTGGGAACTGTATAGATTTCCAAGAGTTATCATGGCACCAATACCTTCATCATCCTGATTCAGTGCTTTTTTTAGATTGTCTTCAGCTTTTGCTAAAGAACCGGTTTTGTAGAGAGCGAGTCCATAGAGATAATAAGCATCGTAATCCTTATCAGTAGCAACTACCTTGCTGAGGATATCAACTGCTTTAACGTAATCACCTCTGTTAATCGCATCCCTGCCTTTTTGCAAATCATTCTGTGCATGTGCAGTCACTGCGAACAGCACTAATAAACAAATCGATAGAATTGAAATTTTAATCTTATTCATGGTTTTTTATACTTTAATTTAATCTAATTGTATAACCTTTACCGGTTGTGAAACGGGAACCAGTCCCCTCTCTAGAAACACTTTTTGTCCGTCTTTGTTCCGTAAAAACGTAATCCAGCCTGTAGATAGCTGAATGTCAAGAACTGTTGTATAAGCCCATATCTTTCGGGTGTACGGATATTTTTTAGTGAACACAAGTCCCTGATGAAGCTGAGCATAGTCATCCTGCTTGCCGCCTGCATAGATTCTCGATATCCTGAGTGTCTTTACTGAAGTATCGAGCGAATCCTGGTTTCCCAATGAAAGCCACGCGAGGTTTGAGATACCAATACCGTTCTTTGTGCTTCTAATCATTTCAAGCATCTGAACGCTGGTTGAGCAAATAACCGCAGACTTTAAATATTCCATACCTGCGAGAAGAGTATCTTTAACGTATGAATATGTGGCTGAATTCGGTCTCTGTATGAATACCTTAATTTTGTTGTCATTACCCTTCATATTAGACAGAACTTCGTTGTTTTGTTCATCATCAGGAGCTTTAATCTGCGACCATTGTTCGTATTTTCCTGTAAATATATTTTTAAGGTCTTCGGAAGTTACTCTGAGAACAGGATTGCTTTGATTAACTATAAAAGCTATAGCATCAGTTGCTATTTCCTGTTTTTGAAACTCCATTTTGTTTTCTTTGAGAATCCTAAGCTCGTCATCATTTAATTCCGACGCGACCATTATAAGTTTGATCTCTTTGTTAATGAGGTCGGCAATGGCTACTTTAGTTGGTTTTGAAGAATAAGTGATTTTTGCTTCAGGGTTCAGGCGTTCGAATTCGCTCTTAAGGTAAGGCAGAACAGGTTCAATATTTTCATCTGCTTCTATTAAAAGTTCGCCTATAGTTGCTTTGGATTTAATCTCCTTAAAATCGCATCCGCTTATACCTAAAGAATATAAAAGCAGAAACACTGCAAAATATATTATGGAATTGAGTTTCATAATTGATATATATTGATATATATAATACAGGCGACATTTAGCCGCCTGTTTGGTATTAATCTTTGTGTTGATTCTTTATTAAATCTTCTTGTGCTCTTTTAATTCTTTCGATCTCTCTTTCCCTTTTCATCTGATTTCTTTTGCTTTGCACATAAATGTATCTGTAAATCCCGTAACCCATAAATATTGTACCAAAAATCATTCTTTTAGTAAGGTCCATATTTTCAAACAATAAACCGCTAAACAATAGAACACCCATAACTACACCTACAATAGCTGTAAAGATGTTTATGTACATCGCACTATTCATCACCGGAAGAATTAATTTTATTCTTTAGGATCTTCTTTCTTCTCTTCTTTCTTTTCTTCCTTCTTTTCTTCCTTCTTTTCTTCGTCGCCAGAATCTTTTTTGAATTTACCTGTTAGAGTAAAGCTGAACGGAACACTAACCCAGCATCTAACAGGAGCACCCTGCTGCAAAGCAGGAGTAAACTGAAGGTTCATGACCTTTGAAGTAACTTCATCCCTGAATACATCGGGTCCGCTGAAACCACCAACAGAAACTACTGAGCCGTCGGGTCCAACCAGAACTTTTACTGTTACTTTTCCTTCAATACCGCTTGAACGTGCAATTTCAGGATATCTCATTGAACCTTTTACTGCACCCAGATTAACAGCTACAGGAGGTTTATCGACTTCAAACTGCTGGTAAGTCTTGTTCTTTTCTTTCTTTTCTTCTTTCTTTTCAACTTCTTCTGTCTTCTTTATATCGACCTGAATTTTTCCAGTTTCTTTGTTAGGGTCAACGTTTTCGCTACCTTCAGAAGAGACGAATGCTTTAATCTTTTCAGTTTCATCAACCTTCTTAATTGTTTCAAGGTCAGCTTTTTCCTTTGCTACCGGCTCGGGAGTTAAAGCAGCAAGGTCTTTAAGTGCTTCAGGCTGCTGAACCTCAACATCCGGAGGAGGAGGTGCGTCTTCCTCTTGTGTTTCATTTTCCTGAGTCTGAATATCTTTCAGTTCAATATCTCTTTTTATCTGCAGCTGTCTTTCTTCCTGAATCTTTTCGATGTAAATCGTAACGATGTACGAGCTAATCAGGAAAACGTGAATTATAATTGCAAAAATCAATCCTCTTGAAGCATATTTTGCTGCAAACTTTTTTAACTCGGGTGCACCGTACTGCATCCTTTGTTCTATGGGCTCCTTGTAGCCCTCTAGTGTTTTATTTTCTTCTGTCATTTTGATAACCTCCGCTGTTTAAAGGTTTTATTATAATTAAAATATTCTAATTTTTGAACTTATAGTATTAAAAATTGTTCCCTGTTTACAAATATAATCATTTTACTGCATAAAGAACATTCATTTTTATAAAATATAACGCACATTTCTTCAATTCTCAGGCGGAAAATACGGCAGAATTCCAATAGGGTTATGGAAATATTTCTTAATTAATTCTGCAGAAGAAAGTTCCTGATCCGGTTTTCTATCTTTAATTTTATAGTCATCATAATTCATGCCTGCAAGATATTCTGCAGATTTAGCACTATCGAGTATATCGCCTGAATTTATAGACATTAGCCAGTCATCCTGATTTTTAAAATAATAAACACTCTTTAAAGTTTTTTGCTTGTCAGGTAGCTTTGCGTCGTAGCCGATATATATACCCGAAACCGGAATGGTCTTCGGATTAACGATAAAGAATTTCCTGTCCGAAATAAAGTATTTTCCTTCGAGTATATTCTGAAGGTTTTCAGCAATAAGAAGTTTTTCTTCATCCTTTGACATGGAATCTGCACTTATGAATTCTTTAGGTGCAAATCCAACAGTACGTGCTGTTTTACCGTTATGAGCAAGAACAAGAGTACCAAGCGGCGAATCCTTGAATACTTTACGAACATCATCGTGTCTCATTCTGATGCATCCATGTGAAGAAGGTCTGACGCCCAGGTTTCCATAATACCCTGTTCCGTTAAGAGAGTGAAAACCTATACCCTGATTGAACGGCATAAAGAAATACATCTCTGCACCGTTGTACTGAGATGATTCATGCTTTTCTGTTTTGTGAAAGATAGCAAAGAGACCGGGACGTGATTCTACGCTTCTGCTTAAATACTTATTACCAGTAGAAATTGCATACTTAACGACGCGTCCGTCCCTGAAATGCTGATACAGCATTTGCTGATCAATCCTGAGTTCAAGCCAGCTGTCTTTTTCTGTGTAAACAGTGTCTTTCAGTCCAACTGAGACGTCGTTTTCAGAAAGTATATTAATTTTCTTAGCGGCATCGCTTCTCTTTGTGGCATGAGGAAAGTACTCCGTAAAACCTTCATTGATAATACTATTATGAAAAGTAATCTGCCCTGCGAGCAAGACATAAGACGCGAGTAAAAAACATGCAAATACAAAAGGAATGAATATAATATACTGACTTCTATCGCGATTACTATCCGGTTTTTGTATTGTGTTTTCCATGTTAATGTAACATACAATTTATGAAAAATATCTCACAAATTCTATGTTTTTGGTATATATTAACCGAACCTTCCTGTTATATAGTCCTCAGTTAATTTTTCTTTCGGAGAAGTGAAAATAGTCCGTGTCTTTCCGAGCTCGATAAGCTTGCCGAGAAAGAAGTATGCAGTATAATCGCTGACTCTCGCTGCCTGCTGCATGTTATGGGTAACAATTATTATTGTGATTTCCTTTTTAAGTTTTGAAAGTGTTTCTTCAATAGCAACTGTAGATATCGGGTCTAAAGCCGAAGTTGGTTCATCGAAAAGAATTATTTCGGGGTCAACTGCAAGAGTTCTTGCAATGCAAAGTCTTTGCTGCTGTCCTCCGGAAAGAGCCATCGCTGATACTTTAAGCCTGTCTTTAACTTCTTCCCATAGACCGGCATTCACGAGAGATTTCTCGACGATTTCATTAAGATATGATCTTTTATATCTGTTTTTTAATATCAGTCCTGCAGCAACATTATCATAGACAGACATAGTTGGAAAAGGATTCGGTTTCTGGAATACCATTCCTACTTTTCTTCTAACTTCCGTCATATCGTATTCATTTATATCCTTGTTGTGAATTCTAATCGTACCAGTAACTTTCGCTCCGGGAGTGAGGTCATGCATAAAATTAAGTGACCGCAGAAAAGTTGATTTACCGCAGCCCGAAGGACCAATGATAGCTGTAACAGCGTTGCATCTGATTCTAATGTTAACGTCCGATATGGCTTCCCTGCCATTAAAGGATACGGTCAGCGATTCCGTTTCAATGGAATACTTAATCTTTTCTTCTTTCGAAATCTCTTCTTTTACAACATCTTTTATTATTTCTTCTGCATCCATATCAGCTTTGTGAATATTTATTTCGAGTAGCAAGTCTTACAATAAGACTCACAATAAAAACGAGGCATATCAGAACAAACGCACCAGCCCAGGCTTTTCTGTGCCACTCTTCATAAGGTGAAATTGCATAGTTAAAAATCTGAACAGGAATGGATGCCATTGGTCCATCGAGACTTGTTGCCCAGAAGCTATTTCCGAAAGAAGTGAAAAGCAAAGGCGCTGTCTCCCCCGCTGCTCTAGCAATAGCAAGGAGTATCCCTGTTATTATTCCGCCTGAAGCAGTTCTGAGAACAATTCTGATTGTTGTTTTCCATCTTGGAATGCCCAGAGCAAGTGCTGCTTCGCGAAGTGAATGCGGAACAAGTTTTAACATCTCCTCGGTTGTTCTTGTTATTGTCGGTATCATGAGAATACCAAGTGCAAATCCTCCAGCTAAAGCCGAGAATCTCTGCATAGGTATTACAACAACTCCATATGCGAAGATACCGATTATGATTGAGGGAATTCCGCTGAGTACGTCAGTCACAAACTTTACTATGTTTGCGAGAATACTTTTTGAATATTCAGTTACATAAATACCTGCCATAAGACCCACAGGAATACCGATAACTGAGCCGAGTCCAACAAGTATGAAGGTACCGACAATTGCATTTGCCATACCTCCGCCCGTTTCACCGACAGGTTTTGGCAGTTCTGTAAAGAATGCAAGGTTTAGTGACGATGCACCCTGCATAGTAGTGTAAAAGAAAATATAAAGCAAAGGAAGTAATGCAACAAATGCAGCGATGAAGCACATTACGAGCATTATTGCACTTTTCAGCTTTCTCTTTTGTGCATGAGTTTTACTTACATTTGCATAATAATCAATCATTATTTAACTTCTGCCTTTCTTGTATAGCTGTAGATAAGAAGCCTTGCGAATGAATTGATTATAAACGTAACGCCGAATAGTATTAGTCCAACTTCGATAAGAGAAGAAATATGCAGGCTTCCTGAGGCTTCAGCAAACTCATTTGCTATGACGGATGCCATTGAGTAAGCAGGTTCAAACAATGAAGAACTAATCTGTGCTTTGTTACCGATTACCATTGTGACTGCCATAGTTTCACCGACAGCTCTGCCAAGACCCAGAACTGTAGCTCCGAGTATTCCGCTTTTAGCATTCAGCAATGCCATTTTAATCGCTTCCCATTTAGTAGCCCCGAGAGCATAAGCCGCTTCCCTTTGCGAAGTAGGAATTGCTTTCAGGACATCTCTTGTTATTGCAGTGATAATTGGAGTAATCATAATGGCAAGAACGATACCTGCTGTCAGCAAGCCGAATCCGATTGGATTGCCTTTAAACAATGGTATGAATCCAAGTGTGCTTTGCAAAAAAGGCTGAACAGTATTTCTCATAAATGGAGCAAGCACGAAAATGCCCCAGAAACCGTAAATGATACTCGGAATAGCTGCAAGAATTTCTATTAAAAAGCTAATGGTATTTTTTACAACCTGCGGTGCCAGTTCAGTAAGGAAGACTGCAACCCCAATACTTATGGGCAATGAAATAGCCAATGCAATAATTGAGGAAATGAGGGTACCGTAGATAAAGGTTAGAGCACCGTAACTGTCTTTGACAGAATCCCAGTTCTCGGAGAAAATGAAACCAAAACCGAATGCATCACGCGAAGCTTTTGAATCGATGAACATGATATAAATAATATACCCAACGAGTATAATAATCATGAATGCAAATATCAGGGTTATATTCTCGAAGAATACATCCGAAATCTTCTTCCCAGCTTTTATTTCTTTACGATTTATTTCTTTAGAGACCGGGGCTGTTGATTCTGCATTTAAACCATTATTCATATTCATACAAATATATGAAATTATGACAATACTAAATGTAAAGAAATTGTAAAGTTTTTTAGATAGCGGAAATCATTTCTCACTATATGAAAAGACACCTATTTAAGGTGTCTTTTTAAACTTTGTTTTAGATTAAACTTTACTTCGCTATGGTAACTGTTCCCCTGCCTTTGAAATTCGTCGGAGCTAATTCAATTTTTGTAGTAAGTCCGGGAACTGAAGGTCTTAATGAATCTACGGCGGTATTCATAGGAAATGTAAACTTTCGTGTAGTATCGCTGTAAAGATTAATTGTCATTGACCCTGCTGTGACGTAAGTCATGTTATGTCTTAATTTCAGAATCGATTTATTAAGATTAACCGTCCAGCTTACGGGCTGTGACGATGTATTGCCGCCGATTGCATAAGTGACAGTAACAACGGAATCGTTTAAAGTTGAGAAACTGTACGAAAGAGTATCCGATGTATTCGATATAACAGTTTCATCGGATGAACATGAATACAAACTCAAAGCAAAAAACGCAGCTAACAATAGTGGAATTATATTTTTCATAAAAATTAGTATTTAATTTAGATTACAATGCTAAGAAAATAATTTATTTCGTTAAAGTTTACAACTCAATTATATCATTTTTTATATTATTAATTCTATATATAATTAATACATCTATCAAACAAAACCTCATTTAAGATTATGAAAGAATTAAAAGGGACAAACACAGAAAAGAACCTGCAGGCAGCATTTGCAGGTGAATCGCAAGCACGCAACAAATACACTTATTTTGCGGAAGCTGCAAGAAAAGAAGGCTATGAACAAATAGCAGCATTCTTTGAAGAAACAGCAAACAATGAAAGAGAGCATGCAAAAATGTGGTTCAAGCAGCTCGAAGGAATCGGAACAACAAAAGAGAATCTTGCTGAGGCAGCAAACGGCGAGAACTACGAGCGGACGACTATGTATCCCAATTTCGCAAGAACAGCCCGTGAAGAAGGATTTGACTCAATAGCCAGGCTTTTCGAACGCGTGGGCGAAATAGAAAAACGCCATGAGGAAAGATATAAAAAGCTTCTTGCAAATCTTGAGAACGATTTGGTTTTCAAGCGCGGCGAGGAAACGATGTGGATTTGCATAAACTGCGGACACATACACGTCGGAACGGAAGCCCCAAAAGCATGTCCGACCTGCTGGCATGACAAGTCTTTCTTTGAAGTATTCAGCGAAGATATCTGAGAAAAGGATTTGTTAGAATTTCAAATCCAAAGAAGATATTACGGAAGGAAGATACTATGGTAGATCAATTTCAATATCATCCAACTCATATTTACACTGATGGAAATGATTTACAAAGATTAAAGCCAACAAACAATTTAACCGCAGAGGTCGCAGAGAACGAAAAGAAAATTATTTTGTTGTTAAGAACTATACAATGTTTTATTTAGAATAGATAACATTTTAATTGCATACAAGAATAAATAAAAAATGGTAGAAAGTTTATAAAGAACAGAATGTTGACATGCTATATTTGGTTTTTGTTGATTGATGCTCAAACATTAGAAAAGAAACAGAAAAAATAGAGATTATAAAATTTTTTATGAGAAAGGGCTGCTTTTAGTTAAGGCAGCCTTTTAGTTTTATCTTTTTGTGATTCGTCGGAATTTAGGCTGGGGTTTTAATGCATCTGCTCTTTCCTGTCTAATTCTTAATTTCATTTCTTCGTAGAAAATATTATCAAGTTCATGACCTTTGTATAAGAAACTATTGGAATAAGTCCAATAGACTTCAGAATGTCCATCATTAAAGAAAACAGATATATAAACCCTGACGCGCTGATAATCGTCAATTTCAGCGAACTTATTATCATAATTCTCAAATTTGACTTTTACGTTATTTAATCCGTTTATTCCAAGAGAATCAAAATCTTCTTCAACCATAATGAATGTATTATTTGGAAACACCTTCCTTCCTTTCCTTTTCGTGACAGGGGTGTTCAAATAAATAATTGCTACGGCAGAGAAAGGGTCATTGTAAAGTTTTATCAGATCGTCATAAGGTTTGATTTCAAACTCTATTGAGCTGTTATCATGTTTGAATCCTATAATATTACAATCTATACCTTCGGGTAATATTTTAGCATCACTTCCAATGAAATCGGATTTGCTATTTTCGCATACGAAAGAGTGAATTTTATCGTAAGGGCGATTTCCTTTTATATTCCTAAAAGTTTTCCACGTCCTTTTAAGCAATATGGAATCATGAATAGCGTTAGTAAACCCAACAACAACAGAAAACCGGTTATTATTATCTTTGGCAGCTTTAGAATCTGAGGATTTACGAATTCTTTTGTTTCTATAGACAAAACTCCCTGATTTAGTGGTTTTAAAGATTAAATCATCGATTTTACCGCTAACTTTACCGAGATATTGACCTTTTACACGTGCCATAGTTTTAAATATTTAAAATTATGCAAAAAATAGGGGTTTTTCGGAAACTGAACGTTGATTTAACGGCTACTACACGGTTAAGCCATATGTGAGTCATAGGTGCGCACCGGATCAGCATGGTATGGACAAGGCATGTTAATGGGATGTTCATGGGATGTTTATGGGATAATAATATAACTAATATATTATAAAGGCAGTTAAGGTATGCTTCTTTTTTATAAATCCTAAGAAGCAAGTCAATCTAATATGACTATTATGAATAATCATGATAATAAATGTCTAAAAAATAGATAGAAAAGTCAAGGGGAAAAGTAATATTCCTGTTTTCTATTTGATACTCATTTAAAATCATTTTAGAAGCACCATACGCTTTACATCCGTAAAATTTCCTGTTGAAGATCCGCTGCTGCGGACTTCTATTTTGTAGAAATACACACCGCTTGATAATCTTTCTCCGTTAAATTCGACACTATAAGACCCTGCATTAAGATTTTCATTCACGAGTGTTTGTATTTCGCGACCCATTGCATCATAGACTTTTAACACTACATTACTAACGACAGGCAATTGAAAACGAATAACTGACGAAGGATTAAACGGATTCGGGTAGTTCTGGTGCAATTTACAATCACTTATAATAGTTGTGCTGTTCACAATGTTATTAGGGGAAGTTCTGAATTTCATTAATATTAAAGAGTCTTGAGAATTAATTATAAGATAAAATGAGTTGTTATAAAATTTCAAATCAAGCATAGATGGTGATTTTGGATAATAGTTCTCACTAATTAGGTTTCCATTTTCATCACGTTCAATAATTCGCAAACTGTCGGGACCCAGCCATAATCTCGGACCCGCACTATATATACGATTATTGTGATATGCAAAAGAAGTCAAGTAACAGGCGTTATATCTTTGCCAGAGTAAATAACCTGCCGTGTCATATTTTAAAGTGTAAATAGCAGATAAGTATATATTTCCGTTATCATCGAAATTAATATTTGATGATCCCTCCACTTCCGTCAAAGAATCTCCGAATATTCTTACCCAGACTGAATCACCTTTATAATCATATTTAATAAGCCCGGAAATGAAGTTCCCATCATACAATCTTATATATCCACTAACGTAGCAATTACCTTTGTTGTCAGGCTTTACACATATTCCGCGTGAAATCGTATTCTGATAACTATACTTTCTAAACCATTTCAGATTTCCATTATTATCGTATTTCAAAGTTCCATAATAATAACTTCCACCGGAAGAAATATAACCTCCAGCAACGTAAACATATCCGCTGTCATCAATACTTACATAGTTCCCTGACATAACATATTCGGGATTAATTCTTGCCCACAGCGTATCGCCTTGCGGAGTATATTTTACAGTGAGGCATTTAGTAATCCCATTAAATGTTTCTCCAGTTAAATAAATGAAACCTGCCTTATCAACGGCAATACTGTATGGCTCGTCATATCCTCCATAAATTAATATATTTTCCCATTTCAACTGCCCTGATGAATCAATTTTTACCAATACAAATTGATGATTAATATTTCCAAATGAAACGTATAGTTCATTATTTCTATCAGTTGCTGTAAGCAATCTGGAGTTAGTTTTTCTGTGATTTAACTTTCTTTTCCAGATAAGATTTCCGTTTGGATTATGCTTAAAAACTATCAAATAACTTGATGAGTCTCCAACAGAATAAATATTACCTGACGAATCAATTGCTGCTGAATGTCCCTGAAAATTAGGATAATTCCTCACCCACTCGAATTGCATCTGTGCTGTTGCCGGCTTTGAAATAAATAAATGTATAATTACGATAATGCTAAATAGGATGGATGGTAATAGTATCTGCCGGTTTTGTCTTTTCATAAAACTCAAAATTCTAATATGTGTGATTAATGGGAAACATACTCAACTTGAAACTATTGAAAAAATAAACCTTTTCGTCGTTAATTTCTATATATAAATATAGTGATGGAGGGGGACGAAATAAAACAAAAGAAAAGAACTTATTGGAATAGGTTCAACAGATATCAGAGAAGTCACTGAGGAGGCAGAGAGAAACAAGAAATAATAAAGAATTTTACCGCCGAGGGCGCAGAGGACGCAGAGAAATCAAATAGATTATTATTTAACAAAAGATTTTTTAACGCAAAGAGCGTCCACCCAAAAAGACGGCGGATCTGCGACTCGAAAGCAAAGGTCGCAAAGAGAGCATAGAAAAAAGAAAAGATTTCACCACTAAGATTCCTCCACGGCGGATGCAAAGAACGCACACTCAGACCACTAAGAAGAACATTTTTTATTGTTTAGAGCAAGAGAA
>JBHELA010000266.1:0-4115 GCA_041859005.1 Ignavibacteria bacterium | reverse complement strand
TTTCTTTCTGCGCTGGGTGTGTGTGTAATGATGTTCTTTTCGTTTACAAAGGATAATTTTTGGGTAATAATTGTATTTGCTGTTTGTATGGGGGTTGGATACTCATCCAATTATGAATTAGTAATTAAGAAATTTGAGTTCTACCAAAGGAATAAATTCTTTTTTAAGAAAGTTTTCTTAATAATTGGGATATTGATGTTTACGACAGGAATCTGGTTTAAGATAATGGCTGAGATAAATGAAAAGGAGTATCTGGAGGCAATGAAATTGAAAGCTCAGAGTAAATATGAGGAAATGCTGACAAAACTGGACGGAGTTTCCGATTTTTATTATCCTGCTGATATGAATAAGATGCCGGTGGATTATTACAGGGGGGTCGGCTATTACGAATTGAAACAATATGATAAAGCACTTGAGAAGTTCAGAAGTGCGAGAGAGAGAATGATGTATTATCCTATGATTATGAATAATGAAGCAGCTGCACTTTACATGACGGGCAATTTCGAAGAAGCAGAGAAAAGGTACAACGAAATAAGGGATATATTTCCTAATTATATAGAACCGAGAATAAATCTATTAGCTTTTTATACAAATCAGAAAAGATATAATGAAGCAATGGAGCTAATTTCAGAGATTGAAAGTAAAACTTATGATTTAAGATACGTAAAGAATTACAGTGTATTTTTGGAAATTAAGGATTATTTTAAAAGAAATAAAATACAATAATGAGAATAAGGTTTTTTAAAATACTAATACTAATTATAGTTTTAAATACCGGTCTTGTATATTCACAAGTGGTTTCAAGAGTTATACCCGATACAGGAAGGCAAGGAAAGATATTTCCAATAACTGTTCATGGTACGGGAACTGAGTGGACATTGTCACCTTATTGTGAGATATATTTTGACAGTATTGGTGTAACGACTAATAATGTTGTGATTGTTAATGATACAACTTTAACAGGTAACATAATTATAGACGGCAAGGCATCAACTGGGTATCATATGTGTACTGTTGGAGATGGATTCTTGAATTATTATTTTAAAGACTCGGCATTTAGGGTATTTCTTAATATTCCTGTTGCCCCAACACCGTTACTGCCGCTTAACAATTCGCTTAATCAGCCGGTAACACCTTATTTTCTTTGGGATAGTAATTTCTATGCCGTCAGTTTCAGGATACAACTCTCAACTAATGTAGGTTTTGGGACTTTAACTTACGACACAACTGTAGCAAACACTCCGTTTGTAATAAGGCAGGGTGTACTCGGACACAATGTAAAATATTACTGGAGACTAAAGGCTTATAATTCTATGGGCGAAAGTTCGTGGTCAACTGTGTTTAATTTTACTGTAGGACCGGTTGGGATTATGAATATTTCGAATGAGATTCCATCTGAGTTCAAGCTTTTCAATAACTATCCAAACCCTTTTAATGCGCAGACAAAAATAAAGTTTCAGGTACCAAAGGATGGAGTAATTAAGCTCAAAATTTATGATATGTCAGGAAAGGAAATCAGGGAGTTGATAAATAATAACTTGAGAGCGGGGGTATATGAGGTTAACTGGAATTCTGGTGTGCTTGCATCTGGAGTTTATTTTTACTCAATTGAAGCAGATGGATACAGGGACGTAAAAAGAGCAGTGATTTTAAAATAATATTTTCTTTCTGTGAAATGTGAAAAAAACATTTATTTTTTACATTTTTAGCTTGACTTTTTTATGTAAAATATCTATTTTATTTATGTAATTAGCGGTGCGATTTTGCAGCACAAATTAGCTCCTTGTTCTCAAAAAACCTTGAAAATAGGCAAATACTAAAGGTTCAACATTATGTTTTTCGGCAAATATATTAACATTATTGCCTGTATAAACAGTAAATTAGAAAAGCGATATTTACATATTGTTTGCTAATTTACTACTAAATCTCTACTATTTTTGTACTTATCTTCTACTTATCCATTACTTATCCCCTACTTATCTTTTACTTGTACTCTAGAGCCTGCATATAGCCCGGCAATACCTTGGCAATGCCCTCGCTATTCTCATACCCCAGAAAATTGTATTTTACATTTCATTTTTTGTGCTTTTTGCGTAGCTTTAATCATGGCAAAAGTAAGAGACACACATTTAGGAAACTTGCAGGGGCAACTCGGTTCCTTAGTTTACAAAATGCGAGGAACAAAGAAATTTGTTGGTGTCGCTCCGCAAAAATCAAGTAAACCTGAAACTGAATCTGCAAAAGCCGTTTTAAGCTCAATGGGGGTTGTTTCAAAATTCGCATCGGCAGTCTGTCAAATCAATAAACTAAAAAAGGTCTGGAAAGAGTACGTTTCTGAATTTAGTGCCGCATATCTACACATCGAAAGCTCAACTTTCAACAGGATAGTAGCTGCGAATCACAAATTATCCGCAAATAATTATCTGAGCACAAGTACTATGCTCACTCCGGAAAATAGTCATGACATTCAAGTATTAAGCTCTGATATTAATTCATCTAAATTTAATCTGGCATTTGGTGCTGAAGAAGAACTGCTCAAAGAGTTTAAGCCAAAATGCGATTTCTACCTGCTTATTCACTTATCCTACCCTCTTGAGAAAAAATCGAATAAAGTTAAGGATAATCACAAGTTCATTATCCTGAGAAAATCCGAAAAATCTTTCGTGTTTAATGAGAAAGAAAATACATTCTCATTTCCTTTTGATAGAATTTATAAAAATGTACTGGATGAGTTCAGTAAGGCTATGGTCTTCTTTTCAATCGTCTTTTACGATGGTGATGTGCCCGTACTATGCACTAATGCTGAAGGTTTCATCTTAAAAGGGTTGGAGCTGCATGAAGCAGACGTGAAAGAGCACGAAAGAATCAAAAGCATTAAAACCAAGAAACAAATCAAAGCGGAAAAAGCCAAAGAAAACCCCGATTTCCAGTCCGCAATTGTCTGATAGCCATTTTCACAATCGGCAATCGAATATCGATAAGCGTAACGCTGGCATCTTTGCAGTAAATTTTGAATTAATCACCTATTTTTCTTTCGTTTAGTACAGTGTGGCTTTTTATTCGTTAACTACTCAATTTTTATATATTTTCATTGGTGTAAAAAGGTTAATTTTGTGTATGTAAATGAAATGACTTCAATTTTGATGTTCCCCGTTTACTATAAACTATAATAGAAGATACGATACCTCGATTACATTTAAGCAGAATTATTGCTTACAGAAAAAACAAATTATGTTAATTTAATTATAAGGAGTCCTTATTAAAATGTCCACAAGGAAAAAAGTAACAATTGATGGAAATGAAGCCGCGGCTTATGTAGCACATCAGACCAATGAAGTAATAGCGATTTATCCAATTACACCATCCTCACCTATGGGAGAATTTTCTGACGCATGGTCGGCAGTCGGTCAGAAGAATATCTGGGGCACTATTCCGATAGTGTATGAAATGCAGAGCGAAGGAGGAGCTTCAGGAGCAGTTCATGGTGCACTTCAAAGCGGTTCTTTAACAACAACATTCACGGCATCACAGGGCTTGCTTCTGATGATACCAAATATGTATAAGATTGCGGGTGAATTGACCCCAACGGTGTTTCACGTTACAGCACGTTCATTAGCGGCACAGGCATTATCAATATTTGGCGACCACAGCGACGTTATGTCAACAAGGCAGACAGGGTTTGCGATGATTTGTTCAAACAACGTTCAGGAAGTTATGGACTTTGCGTTAATTTCACAGAAAGCATCTCTGGAATCAAGGATTCCGTTCCTGCATTTCTTTGACGGGTTCAGGACTTCGCACGAAGTTGTAAAGATTGAGCAGCTTGATGTTGAAGATTTGAAGTTGATGATTGATGACAACTACGTGAAGATGCACAGGGCAAGAGCTTTGACACCTGATAATCCATTTATCAGAGGTACTGCTCAGAATCCTGATGTATATTTCCAGGGAAGAGAAACAGTTAATAATTTTTATAGTGAATGCATCGACTTAACTCAAAAATCAATGGATAAGTTTTTTGAGATAACCGGCAGAAGATATAATTTATTTGATTACTATGGTGCGAAGGATGCCGACAGGATAGTTATTCTGATGGGTTCGGGCGCAGAAGCAAC
>JBHELA010000206.1:0-10561 GCA_041859005.1 Ignavibacteria bacterium | reverse complement strand
GAGGTTGCAGATGAGGTTGCCGCTAAATATCATAAAGTAAGAGTGATTCATCATGAAAAGAATATGGGCTACGGTGCAACACTTAAGGATGGGTTTACGAGTGCAAAGCTGGATTACGTGTTCTATACGGACGGGGATAACCAGTTTGACTTGGAAGAACTAAAGAAATTTTTTGCTATGCTTCCGTTTACTGATATAGTTGTCGGATACAGGAAGAAAAAACAGTATTCATTATACCGAAAGTTTACTTCACTTTGTTATAATTATTTATTGAAATTATTATTCGGACTTGATTACTGGGATATTGACTGTGCTTTCAAGATATTCCCGACCAGATTATTTAAGGAAATCAATATAGATTCTGTAGATGCTTTTATAGATGCTGAGATAATGCTCAAAGCTCATCTTAAGGGTTATAGAACAGTTGAAATGGGAGTAACACATTTACCCCGTGTTGATGGAGTATCAACAGGGGCGCGTCCTTCAGTAATTATAGGAACTATCAAAGAGGTATTCCAATTCAGAAAAGAATATAAAGACGAATTAAAGAAGATAAGGGTTAATAAATAGTACTTCCTTATATTTTCTCAGCCCAGATATAATATTGCCCTCCAAAAGGCAGAAAGAATAATCCTTTCTCCAACGGTCTTAAGAATTTGAGAAAAGCTGGGAAGTAAAGTGTATAATGTTTCCTGATAATTTTAAATCCGCCCTCGCTAAAAAGACTAAGAGATTCTTTGGGTTTTAAAAGTATAGCATCAGTATCCCATACACAAGTGTTAACTATATGCCGGGTCACAGGATTAAATGGATTATGTTCAAAGAAGAATACTTTACCATCTGGTTTTAGCATAAGATTGATATTTGAAATTGCTTTCTTTCTTAATTGCGGTTCTATATGGTGAAAAACATTAGATACGAATATTAAATCGTATGTTTCCTTATTCTGCTGAATCTCACTATCCTCAAGAAGGAAAAAACTTACAGAAGTGTTGTTCTTTGATGCTACTTCAATGCTTTTTGCTGATATATCGCAACCATGAATATTCGAATTTGGAAAATAATTAACGAGGAACTGCAGATTCATTCCAATACCGCATCCATATTCGAGAATGTTAACAGGATTACTCTTTAGGCATTCTTTTACAATCCTAACCTTGTATTCTGCGAAGTATTTACTTTCTTCACCGAAGAACTTCAGGTCTTCGGTGAGTTGCTTCTCGTATGATTCTGCGTGTTTATCGAAATCTACCTTATCCTGCATCAGTTCTTCTTTTCTTTTTTCTTCATATCTGTATCACAATCGTGCGGGTTCTCTGATTTGGTTAATTCCGTATCGTATCCTGCTGCGTTTATGGATTTAGATATCACTTCTTTATTCGTCTTTCCATCGTCAAATGTTACTTTTACAGTCTTTTCTTTTGCATCTGCTTTTATTTCTTTTACGCCTTCAACTTTCTTAACCTGTTCTGTTATGCTTTCCTCGCAGCCTGAGCAGTGCATACCGGGGCATTTATATTCTACGGTATCAACTTTTCCGGTAACAGTTTTAGTGTCAGAATTCTTATCACCTGATGATTCGTTAGTTGTCTTTTTACCACAACTGATAGTACTTATTAGCATGATTGCTAATACAAATTTTAATACTACTTTCATTTTTTATCCTTTCAATTATTCGTTAATGTTTACAAATTTTAGTCTAAGAGAATTTATCATAACTGTAATAATATCACTCAATGCCATGAACATTGCAGCTAATATGGGACTGATAGTAATCCCAAATGGTGCAAGAATTCCAGCAGCTACAGGGATTGTAAGTGCATTGTAAAAGAATGCCCAGAAAATATTCTGTTTGATTATGGATACTGTTTTAGCTGAGATATTTACAGAGCGGACAAGACTTTTAAGGTCACCTTTAACAAGAATAACGTCAGCAGAGTCAATTGCTATATCCTGACCGGTACCGACTGCTATACCTACATTTGCTCGGGCGAGAGAAGGAGCATCGTTTATACCATCGCCAACCATTGCCACATTTTTCCCTTCAGATTGAAGTCTGGAGATTATCTTTTCTTTCTCTTCAGGCATAGTTCTGAATGAATAATTCTCAAGGTTTAGTTCTGATGCTACTTTTTTAGTTGTTTCTTCACTGTCTCCTGAAATAAGAAACATGTTAATTGCTTTGGATTTAAACCTGGAAAGCATGTCTTTTGCATCATCTTTGATTCTGTCTTCGAATTCTATCTCTCCGGCCAGAATATTGTTTATACTTACAAATAGATTCTTTCCGTTATTATCTTTTATTTGATCTTTGTATTCTACTAAATATTTATCTAATAGTGATAACGACCCGATTCGTACTGTTCTACCTTCAACAATTCCTGAGATCCCCATTCCGTCTTCATTTATTACTTCTTCGACGTTATTAAAAATATCGATTTGCTTATCAACACAATAGTTAAATATTGACTTTGCAATCGGGTGATTAGAATATTTTTCTATTGTGAATACATGTTTAAGTAAATCATCATCAGTTGTACCATTATAAGTCTTAACAGATTTAAGATGCATTTCTCCCGTTGTAATAGTCCCTGTTTTATCAAAACAGATTGTATCAATCTTATTTAGTTTTTCGATTGCTTCTACATTGTTGAACAGAATTCCGTTCTCTGCAGCCCTGCCGACTCCTATGACTACTGCCATTGGTGAGGCAAGTCCGAGAGCGCAAGGACAAGCAATCACAAGAACTGATACAGCAAACAAGAGTGATTCATCAAATGGTACATCCACTATTAAATACCATACTATAAATGTAATTACAGAAATAGATACTACAACAGGAACGAATATTGATGAAATCTTATCTGCAAGTCTTTGTATTTGAGGTTTGGAATTCGAAGCTTCTTTGACTAATGCTATAATCTTAGAAAGAGTTGTATCATTACCGACTTTCTCTGCTTTCATTTTTACAAAACCGTTCTTCACAAGTGTTCCGCTGATTAGCTTGTCATTCGATTTCTTTTCAATCATGACGCTTTCGCCTGTCATAGCACTTTCATCTACAACGCAAAACCCTTCCTGTATAATACCGTCAACGGGTACCTTATCACCAGACCTTATTATAACTACATCATTCTTTCTTACCTTTTTGAAAGGAACAAGCATATCCTCTCCATCTCGTATCACGTTGACAAACTTTGCCTGGAGTTCTTTAAGTTTCTTGATAGAAGACTGAGTTTTTGATTTGAGAACAGACTCAAGATAGTTTCCTATCAGAATCAGAGTGATAATCATAGCTGCGGTCTCGAAATATACTTCGTGGGAATTCCTGAGTGCATTGAGATTCAGATTGAGAACATGGTTAACGGATATTATTAGGCTATAAATATATGATGACAAAACGCCTAATGAGACGAGGGTATTCATATCCGACTGAAGTATCTTTGCGGATTTATATGCACCTGAAAGGAATTTCTTACCATTGACAAAAACTACATAGCTTGTTAACAATAGCTGAATTATAATGGAAAAATTCATGGAGAACTTGAGGTCATAAAATCCATGACCGCTCATTGAAATACCCATTATTAAGAATGTAAGAACCGCAGACAGGATAAAGTTGTTCCTTTCTGATGCAAGATTTTGTTTCTTGATGCTTTCGATTACATCATCATCTTCTTCTACAATCACATCATATCCGAGTTTTCTAATATCAGCGACTATTTCAGTAACGCCTATAACATTAGGGTTATATGAAACATTAGCCACTTCGGAAGAAAAGTTAACATCAACGTTGTGAATTCCGTTTAATTTCTCCAGGTATGTTTTTATACTGTTTGCGCAATTAACGCAATCCATCCCTGTAACGTCAAGCGATACAGCCTCAAAGTTTTCGGGAATATTATGTTCGTTAATCAAATCTAATATAGCAATTATTTTAGTACGTCGGCAGTTATTGCAGAACGCTTATTCTCTAAAACATTATGTACTCTTAAAATGTTCGCACCGTTCATTATTCCAAAAACGTTTGCTGCCATTGTTCCGACGGTTCTTTCTTCGGTTGTTGACTTATATATCTCATTTATAAAACGTTTCTTAGATAGTCCAAGAAGTATAGGGTATCCGAGAGATTTAAATTCACTTAGGCGTTTAATGATTTCTATATTATGGTAGAATGATTTACCAAAACCTATTCCCGGGTCAACGATAATCTGTTCTATACCTGCATTTTTAGCAATAGAAATAGATTGACTGAGGTAGTGTTTAATCTCCGATACAACATCATCATAAACTGGATTAATCTGCATATTCTGAGGAGTTCCTTTAATGTGCATAAGAATGCAGGAGGCATTATGTTTTTTTGTTACTTCAGCTATCTTACTGTCAAAATGAAAACCGCTTATATCGTTTACAATAACAGCACCGGCTTTAAGTGCTTCATCAGCAACTTCACTTTTATAAGTATCAATTGAAATTGGTATAGATAAATGCTTCTTTATTTCAGATATCACGGGGATAACACGCTGAATTTCTTCGTCAGCAGATATCTTTCGTGAGCCCGGGCGGGTTGATTCACCGCCGACATCTATGAAGTCAGCACCTTCATTTTCCATAGCAACTGCGTCGGCAATAATTTTATGAAGAAGAATGTCCTCATCAAAATACTTGCCTCCGTCTGAGAATGAATCGGGAGTAATATTGAGAATTCCCATGATGTAAGTATGGGAAAAGAGGTTGTATGTTTTGTTTCCGAATTTGTAAGGCATAGACATATTAACATTAAAAAGAACCATTATGCCTTCCCAAGCCGGAGCTAGGGAAGGTGAAAAAATTTGTTTTACATTATCAAGCCGGAAGCTTGAGTTACTCAAATAGAAAACTTATATCAGCTTACGTCTGCACCGTCGGGGAAATCGCCATCAACGGTAATAACTTTAAGTTTGCCGTCTATTTTAGCGGCAAGAAGCATTCCCTGAGACTCGAGTCCCATGAGTTTTGCAGGTTTCAGATTATCAACGATAACAATAGTTTTATTCAGCATTTGCTCAGCAGTGTAATGTTCTGCGATACCTGCTACTATCTGCTTTTCATTCTTGCCGGCACGGACTTTAAGCTTTATTAACTTCTTACTTTTAGGAACCGCTTCTGCTTGTATGACAATTGCAGTTGCGAGCTTAACTTTTTTGAAGTCATCTATTGTTATAAGATTTTCTTCAATTACAGCCTCATCTTTAATCTCTGATTCGGCAGGAAGTTCGATTTGCGGGAAGAGGATTTCATCTTTGCCGAGTTCACTTTCACTTTGCAAGACAAACTCGCCGATACGATCCCAAGCAAAATCAGCTTCTCCTTTACCGAGAACACTCAGGATTTTCTGAGAAGTGAATGGTATAACAGGAGAAAATGCTATCGCAAGAGAGTGAGCAATCTGCAGACATTCATTGATTATCTCACCGCATTTTGCCTCATCGGTTTTGATTACTTTCCAAGGTTCACTATCATTAAAGAATTTGTTAGCTGCACGTGCAATGTTCATCGTTTCATTTATAGCATCGCGGAATCTGTAGTTATTGTAGCATTCTTCTATTAATTTCTTTTGAGACTTAATGTATGCAAATATTTCAGGGACTGATTTTGTCTTTCTTTCAGGGACTTTATTATCAAACTTATTCTTAGCGAATACAACAGTGCGGTTTATGAAATTGCCGAGTATTGCAGCAAGTTCGTTATTGTTCTTAGCTTGCAATTCCTTGAAGGAGAAATCAGAATCTTTGTTCTCGGGCATATTTGATGCGATTGCATAACGGACAACGTCGGGATTGAACTCGGTTACTACGTCCTTAACGAGAATGCCATGCCCTTTGCTTTTGGAAAGCTTGGCACCGTCGAGATTAAGGAATTCGTTTGCAGGTACGTTATCGGGTAAAACAAAGCCGCCGTGAGCCATCAGCATAGCGGGAAATACTATTGCGTGAAAAATAATATTATCCTTGCCAATGAAATGAATCAAACGTGAATCATCACTGCACCAGTAGTCACGCCATTTATCAGGTTCATCCTGCTCGATGAAATATTCTTTGGTTGCAGATATATATCCGATTGGTGCTTCGAACCAAACATAAATTACCTTACCTTCGGCATCTTTCACAGGTACTTTAACTCCCCAGTCGAGGTCACGGGTGATAGCTCTGTCTTTAAGTCCTGTCTTGAACCAGCCTTCGCAATAATTCTTTACGTTGGATTTCCAGTTAGTCTTTGTTTTAATCCATGCTTCGAGTTTCGGCTGGAACTGTTCAAGAGGAAAGTAGAAGTTTACTGCTTCTTTAACGATAGGAGTATCGCCTGATATCTTTGATTTAGGATTCTTAAGTTCAAGTGGAGTTAAGTTGCTGCCGCAGCTTTCACACTGATCGCCGCGAGCCTCTTCATATCCGCAGATTGGGCATGTTCCTTCAACAAATCTATCGGCAAGAAATCTTTTGTCTTTTTCTGAATACAACTGTTTCTCGGTTTTCTGAACAAGAAGATTCTTATCATAGAGATTCAGAAAAAAGTCCTGAGCTGTTTTATGATGAATAACGTTTGACGTACGGGAATAAATATCGAAAGAGATACCAAGCTTATCGAATGCATCTTTGTTTGCAAAGTGATAGCGGTCGATTATTTCCTTTGGTGTAACATTCTCCTTCATTGCGGAGATTTCTATAGCAGTTCCGTGTTCATCAGAGCCGCAGATAAATATAATATCTTCATTGCATAGTCTTTTAAACCTTACAAAGATATCGGCAGGAAGATATGCACCTGCAATATGTCCGAGGTGAATAAATCCGTTTGCATAAGGCAGAGCCGCTGTAACGAGTAACTTATTTTTCATCATATAATATACTTAATGCAGGGATTTGATTAAATGGAAAAAGGATTGGAATAAGAGTAGAAGAGATTATTTGTTACCTTCACAAGCAGAGCTTGGGAAGGAGGTTGGAATATCAGAAAAGCGTTGACAATAAATAATATATAAATTAAATTGTAATACAAATTATTACAGATTATGAGAGAAATATTAAGCGTCAGTATAGGCGCAAAATTAAAGAAGAAGATTAATACTGCCGCTAAAAAGTATAAGACGACTAAAAGCGATATAGTAATAAATGCAGTAGAAAAATATCTTGCTTCAGTTGAATTTCAGGGCGTAAGGGAGAAACTAATGCCTTATGCGAGGAAGAAAGGATATCTCACAGACGATGATATATATAACGATAAAAAACTCTAAATGAAAATAGTTTTTGATACAAATGTAATACTATCTGCTTTTCTGACTGAAGGAATAACACACAGGGTATTTAATGATTGTATTATGAATCATACTATTTTTATCTCTGAATTTATTGTGAATGAACTGAAAAGAGTACTGATTCGTAAGTTTGACGTAAAAGCTGAGGATATAAAAGAGTTTACAAATTTTATTGATTCAAATCTAAATTCTGTTAAACCTGTAAATGTGATACCTAACATATGCAGGGACAAAACCGATAATAATATACTTCAGCTAGCTGATTTTGTGAATGCAGATATTATTATATCGGGTGATAAAGACCTGCTAACATTAAAGCAATTCAAGAAGATAAAAATATTATCTCCAAGAGATTATTTCAACGAGTATTTAGTAAACGAGGGATAAAGCCTACGAATACTCTATTAAGAATTTCTTGCCGGGACGTTCGACGGTAACCGGTTTTGTTGGTGGTATAATCTCAGGGTGTGAGCCTTTTACATATATCCCGCCGCATTGTGCCCATTTAATAGGCTCGTTGAATTCATCGATTGATACTATACCCGGAAACACAATAACGGTGTTGTAATCATTGATAAAGCTGAATGCACCTTCGGGAGTATCGAACGTGTTACTGATATACTCATCGCGAGAAAACTTTTCACTTTCAAGTGTTTCCTCAAGCATTACATTCAGGAACTCATTTTTATTTTCGGGATTAACAGGGTCTTTAGCATGAATCACTGCTACGAAAACATACGGAGGGTTAAAGTCTGCATATCTTTCGTCAAAGCCAGCTCCGCTGTCGTAGGTTGTGAATTTAAAAATAAGACGGTTTTCATCGAGTGAAACGCTGCGGTTATGTATGTACAAATGGGCGGGTAAAATATTATTACCGGAGGATATTCCATAATAATGAAAAGTCTTATAATTATACTTAATTATTCTGCGGTTGCTTGCATTGCCTTTAAGCTTTGATTTCTTCCAAACTTTCTTAATCGTTTCTGATTTATTAACAAAGTTAGAGAACTTGGAAAGCTTACCGAAATTTTTCCTGTTTGCTATTACTTTTTCAGATTTTGTTTCCTTAAATGCTTCTGTAAGCTCGTATGAAAAGACTTTCTTGTTTGTGCGGCGGAAAACTGTTTTTCCTGTCTTACCAATAGGGGTTCCGACTGAACCCGGAAGTATTCTTGCCATTTTCGTATAATTTGAAGTTTATAAAACAACTTTACGCCTATATAGGCGATACTGTTTTCAATATAGCTAACTCCTGCGAGAAAGGCAAGATAAAGCCGAGAACACCGTACTATTACCGCACTATTATTGGACTATTACCGTACTTATATTGGAGATTTGTTAGAAATGATGTATTTTCAGTGATTTAAGCGATTTAGGTAGGATAATGCTTAAAATCAGCATGAAAAATGAGATTATTATGGTGCTAATCTACAGATTAATAATATAGTAATATTTTTTGTTAATGTCAAGGGGTAAAGGATAGAAATTTTAAAAGGAGCAATTAATAGAAAAGAAATAGAACGCAGATTACCACGGATTAGACGGATAATCGCGGATTTTTAAGTAAGATTTATTGTCTTGTTGGAATAATGATAAGTGAGATTTCTTATAAACGAAAAATAATGTTAATTCCTTCAAATTATGACTACATATGAATGTATTGGTTACAAAAAATGCAACTAATATATTATTTATACCGTATTATATATAAAAATAAATGATGGACAAAGAAGCAAAACAGACTGAGCCGGGATTTTTGAAAACGCTTGAATCTGACCTTAACGTGAATGAAATGACGAATGATTTCAGTCAGGACATGAATGATATAATTGAGTTTTATGTGACGTCGGAAAATAAGGAAAAGCTAAAAAAGATGAACCCATTGAAGAGGGGATTCTTTTATGTTGTATGGATTCTAAAAAGTATGGTTTTGAAGCTCAATCCAATGCGTCGTGTTATGCTTCTTGCAAGTGCATTCTTTATAATTACATCTATAAAAATCCAGTTTGAAGAATTAGGTGTTTTCTTTACTACAGACCTCAGTATGCTCGGCTGTATGATATTATTCATTCTCCTGATGCTTGAATTAAAAGATAAATTACTGGCAAAGGATGAACTTGTTGCGGGGCGAAAAATTCAAGAAGCGCTTATGCCTGAGGAGACACCATATCTTGCCGGCTGGACGCTCTGGCTTTACTCAAAACCTGCGAACGAAGTATCAGGCGACCTTGTCGATTTCTTCTACGTGGATGATGACAGAGCAACACTTTTCGTTTCAGACGTTGCGGGTAAAGGTCTGCATGCTGCATTAATGACGAGTAAACTGCAGGCAATCATAAAGGCTCTTGCTCCTGATTACAAAGCAAATGAACTTATATCAAAAGTTAACAGAACATTTTATAAGGAAAAGCTTCGCAAGATGTTTGCCTCTTTATTTTATGTGGAAATCAACAAAGGAAGCAATAAGATAGAAATGGTGAATGCGGGACATTTGCCAGCTTATATATTGCGTGATAATCAGATAACAGAGTCGCCAAAAGGTGAGACTGCGCTGGGTCTCATAAAACATGCAGAATATTCAGTATTCAAGGAAGAGTTTAATACGGGAAACATAGTAGTAATTTATTCTGACGGCATTACGGATGCAAAGAACAGAGCAGGAGAGTTTTACGGCAATGACAAAATGAAGTCGGTTATTTTACAGTATAAAGAGCTTTCTGCTAAGTCACTCGGTGAGAAAATACTCGAGAATATAGATCAGTTCACGGGACAGACAAGGCAGAATGATGATATATCGATTATCATAATGAAGAAGATGTGAGAGAAAAGATTTTAACACAGAAATAATTTTACCACAGAGTCCTCAGAGCCCGCAGAGAAGATATTTTTATTTTTGCTAAGAACAAGAGAAACAAACAAAGAAAAGATTCTACCATTCGCCGCGGCGAATCTACGACTCGTCCATAGAGATAATCACGGAGTCCACCGAGTAGAAAATAGATTTATAGAGTTTTAACTGCTGAGAGTTCTGAGAAGAATAAGAACTTTTAGAGTTTTTACCGCAGAGTGCGCAGAGTACGCAGAGTACGCAGAGTACGCAGAGAAGAAAAAGAGCTTTTTAGAATATTTTACCGCAAGGTACGTCTGCCCAATCCTCCCAATAAGACGGCGGATCTGCGACAAGACGGCAGATCTGCGACTCGTACGTTAAGGATAAAAGAGAAGTTATATTTTCTGTTTAATTGCAATAGTTATTTTATAGTCATACCA
>JBHELA010000178.1:0-7871 GCA_041859005.1 Ignavibacteria bacterium | reverse complement strand
CAAAAGTAAGAAAGAATGGCTTGAAAAAGCTGCAACAGCTAAAACCACAGGAATGAAGTTCACTTCCCTCAGCGGTAAAGAACTCGATATCGCTTACACACCCGAAGATGTTTCAAAAAATGATTATGATACGATGCTTGGTCACCCCGGTGATTTTCCGTACACACGAGGAATTCATCCGAATATGTACCGAGGCAAGATTTGGACAATGAGGCAGTTCGCAGGTTTCGGTACACCTGAAGATACTAACGAAAGGTTTAAGTATCTGCTTGAACACGGGCAGACGGGTCTTTCAACTGCTTTTGACATGCCGACACTTATGGGTTGGGATGCTGATGCTCCTCTTGCAGAAGGTGAAGTAGGTATCTGCGGAGTTTCTATTTCTTCATTGCAGGATATGGAAATTCTTTTCAATGGAATACCACTTGATAAAGTCTCAACATCTATGACTATCAACTCTCCTGCTGCAATGGTATTTGCTTTCTATCTTGCAGTTGCTGAAAAACAGGGAGTCCCCTTTTCAAAACTACGCGGTACACTACAAAACGATATTTTAAAAGAATATATAGCTCAGAAAGAATTTATCTATCCACCTAAAGAATCGATGAGAATAATAACCGACATGATTGAATACTGCACGAATGAAGTCCCGCAGTTCAACCCTGTCAGCGTAAGCGGCTATCATATACGCGAGGCTGGTTCAACCGCAGCACAGGAACTGGCATTCACTCTTGCAGATGGATTTGCTTACGTTGAGGCATGCATGGAAAGAGGAATGGACGTTGATGCTTTTGCTCCGAGGATATCACATTTCTTTAATTCACACCTTGACTTCTTCGAAGAAATAGCAAAGTTCAGAGCTGCAAGAAGAATTTATGCAAAACGTATGAAGGATAAATATGGAGCAAAGAATCCTAAGAGCTGGATACTAAGATTCCATACTCAAACAGCAGGTTGTTCGCTTACGGCACAACAGCCTGAAAATAATATAGTCAGAACAGCTATCGAAGCACTTGCAGCAGTACTTGGCGGTACACAGAGTCTGCATACAAATTCAATGGATGAAACCCTTGCACTTCCTTCAGATAAAGCCGTAAAGATTGCTCTCAGAACTCAGCAGATTATTGCATATGAACACGGCGTTATAAATGTCGCTGACCCGCTCGGCGGAAGCTACTATGTCGAAAAGCTTACGAATGAAATCGAAGCCGAAGCAGAAAAATATTTTAATATGATTGATGCACAGGGCGGTGTAATAGCTTGTATCGAAAACGGATTCTTCCAGAAAGAAATTGCAAACGCAGCATACAGATACCAGAAAGAACTCGATAATAAAGAGAAGATAGTCGTTGGCGTAAACGACTTCGTAGAAGAAAATGAAAAGATTGATATACCGATACTGCAAATATCGAAGTCAGTTGAGGAAATGCAGGTAAAGAGACTTAAAGAACTTAAAATGTCTCGAAATCAGGAAGATGTTAAGAATGCACTTATTGAACTCGGCAAAGCATCTCAGGACGGCAGAAACTTAATGCCGGTGATACTCGATTGTGCCCGTAAATATGTTACTCTTGGCGAAATGATTGGCGAACTGAAAGAAACATTCGGTGTGTATCACGAAACGGCTGTTTTCTAAAGAAACTACATTTAATAATAAAATTAACTTTGAACCCGGACATCTATCCGGGTTTTTATTTAACCAGAACAAACTTTTTCGTTAATATTTTATCACCTGACTTTAAAACATAGAAGTAAATTCCGCTGGATAATCCGGCAGCGTTAAACCTGACATCATGTCTGCCTGAAAGAAGTTCTCTGTTTATTAGTACAGCAATTTCCGTCCCCTTTATATCATAAACCTTCAATGAGGTAAATTGAGGTTTTGCCAATGTGAAGCTGATACAGGTTTCAGCATTAAACGGATTAGGATAATTCTGAAAAAGGCTCATACTTTCAACATTCTCAGAAACATTATTAATCAATATAGCTCCTCCGTCAGTTAATTTCATAATTAATGAATTTTCTCCGCAGATCCAGCCTGTATTGGGATCAGTAAAATCAAAACTAAATAATCTTAACGAAGTTGGAAAACTTACAAACTTCCATGTACTTCCGCCGTTAGTCGAACGGTATATTTTATTGTATGACAATAAGTAACCCGTATTGTTGTTCAAGAATTTTACATTTTGAATATTCCCAAATATTGATGAGATCTCACTCCAGTTCATTCCTCCATCACTTGTTCTCATTATTACAGATGTTGAGTCCCCTTCTGAAATTAGCCAGCCGGTCAAATGATTTATAAAATTAAAATCTCTTATAGCAGTATTAAAGACCTGAATCCAGTTTACTCCTCCGTTTGTACTCTTGAAAAGACTAATTCCGTTAGATCCATACCCGGTCTGCCCATCAAAGAATACTGCTCTAATAATCGAATTATTATTTGGAATTTCCAACCACTGAATTCCCCCATTAGTTGTCTTTATAATGCTCTCATTAGAAAAAGCCCATCCGGTATCGCTGTTAAGGAAAGTCATAGAGAATATTTCTCCCGGGTATGGATACACAAGACTCCAGCTATTCCCAAAATTATTTGTTTTAAAGATATTCCCCCTGTCGGCAATAGAATACCCTGTGTTGAGATCCGTAAACTCGGTAAACTTTATTTTTAACGAAGAAGAAGAATTATCATAAACCCAGTTTGCACCTCCATTAGTCGATTTCCAGTTTGAATTGTTCGTTCCAATACACCATAAGACGTTTGAAGAAATGGATTGTATCCTGCTAAGTGAACTGCTGTGTTTTCCGAGTAAAGTATCAAAATTGAGTCCTCCATTAATTGTTTTCATCACCCTGCTGTAAGAATCGGCTAAGTAGAATTCCGATTCATTGATGAATGATGAGGCATTAACTCCGTTCAATTCCTTTAATTCAAACCAGGCCTGCCCCCCGTTTGTTGACTTTAAGACCCTCGTGTTTGTTGTAACATATCCTGTAATTGGGTTAGAAAAATAAATGTTGTTAGGTGTTGATGTATTATTCGGTACATTTGACTCCGACCAGTTTAATCCTCCATTAGTTGTTTTCATTGTATAAAGTTTGCCGAACCTTTCACCCGCACACCAACCGTTATCATTTATAAAATACATATTAGTCATCTCAAAAGCATCAACCCCTGTATTATACCGGTTCCAGCTTAAGCCTGAATTTATTGATTTAAACACATATGCATAATTATTCGTCTGATTAATCGCTCCAAGGTACCCTGTATTTGAATTTATAAAGTATATATCTTTATACTCATAAATTCCTGCAGTATCCGGAGTAACAAAATCCCAGTTTATTCCACCTGAAGTAGTTATTCCTATTCTATCTCTTAATGCGGCGAAACCCTTGTCTTGGCTAATAAAATGGAGACTGTTAATCCTTGAAGAAAAAGCAGTATTAAATGCCCAATTGGATCCTCCATTTAATGTACTGAATACCCTGCCTGAGTCATCATATGTATAACATACCTGAGAATTAACCTGGCTTTGCCCTTTAATATTAGGATTAATAGGCAAAATCTGCTGAGTAAAATTCGCACCGCCATCTGTACTCTTTAGAATAAGTCCGTTTTTTCCGAATACCCAGCCTGTTCCGGAAATGAAAGTTACTGTGTTGAATGATTCAGGAGAATAATAAGGATTTTGCAATTGAAAAATGCTTTGAGCATCAGAATTTGCTGAAAACAGTAAATAAATCAATAAATATGCAGAATTTATAACTTTCATAGTACAAAATACTCTTATAATGCATCTTTTTCAATCTATATTCTTAATTCGGTCCTGAATTCAAAAATTGAATTGACTTTGACTAACGTTTTAAGTTTTCAATATCTTCAGCTTAAGAAATCACTGTATATATTTTACTTAAAATAACAGTAAAACCAATACAAAAAAACAAAGCTTATCACAAAAAACAAACTCCTTAATTGTTTGAACTCCCTATCTTTATTTTGATATTTTACTCCTAATTCTATCCAGTACCCTATTTATCTAAGGTATTTTTTTATACTATGTTTAATGGAAAAAGTGCGTTTAAATTTATTAATGCAAGCTTTTGATGTCTAAATATATGATATAACAGTAATATAAATTTATCAACATTATGGGTTTTTTTATGCTTTTTAATTAATTTTACATGAAGTAGTTACAGTACTAATTAAATAATCAATAAATAGCAAATCAACTATCATTTTTAATTATATGTTATTACAGCTGTTTGTCTGCCAATATTTCAGTATTTGAAATATTGTGCAATATTTATTCCAAATATACTTGACAGTATAAGTTAATTTTAATATCTTGACAGCTCATAAAACGATATCAAGTAATTTTTAATATAATATTACTCGTTCTTTAACATAAGAAATCGCTCACTAATCAGATAAAAAAAGATTAAAGCGGAAAGTTTTTTTACAAACATAAACAGGAGAAAATATTTTGTTTAAATCCGTTAGTGCGGTGTTGTTAATCGCATTAAATCTAGTTTTTCTTTTTAGCGGACGAGAATCTGTTGTCTATGCACAGACCTCTGGCAGTTACTCTGAATTCATGGAAGAAGGTACAGCTTCCTGGTATGGTCCCGGTTTTCACGGCAGAAAAACCGCAAATGGAGAAAGATTCGACACTCAAGAGCTCACATGCGCTCATAAATCACTGCCTTTCAATACTATTTTGAAGGTAACGAATCTGGAAAATGGACGTTATACCATTGTTAGGGTTAATGACAGGGGCCCGTATATAAGAGGTAGAATAATAGACCTCTCAAACGCGGCCAAGAATGAAATCGGTATGGGCGGACTGGCTAAAGTTAGGATAGAAACCTACAAGCCGGTTAATTCTACTGATTTGGTCGAAAATGAAGAAATAGATGCAGTACCTTTAAACCTCTTCGAAGATGCTATCAGCAAAGACTCAAAAGTTTTTGTTGAACTAAAGGATAAAAGACTTACCATCACGAATGAAAATTCAAAAGATGAATTAAGAAGAATCCTCAGCACTTTCAAAAAGGTTAAGGTATTAATTGACAAAGATAACAGTTTACTCGAGAATTTAGCTCAGACTGATTACGGTATTAACTTGATGAATTTCATTGATTTAACTGATAAAGTTTCGACTTTTACAGGGTACTCAATAGAAGTGAATCAGTTCAGTACCGAGGATGAAGCTAACGCTTTGATTGAAAAACTTGAAGCCTTAAACTACAAGGACGTAATTTTAGTCGAACTTGTTAATGAGGGCACGATCAACTTTAAAGTATATTTGGGATATTACGAAACCATTGATGATGCAGGTATTGACCTGAAGGATATAAGAGAAATGAATATAGAAGCCAAACTGATAAAAATTCTAAGTTGATGATTTTAAAAGCCGGTCCAGAAATGTTCCGGCTTTTTTTATTCCTTTCTTTTAAATAATTATATCTGTTTTACTTGATTTTTGAACTTCAATATAGTAATAATTATCATTATTTTAGCAAAACCGAAAATTTAAAACTGATAACTATGATAAACACAGAACTTTTTGATTCATCAATAATCGCATTAAAAGATTATCTTGGTCTTAAGAAAACTGAGACTTTACTAATAATAACTGACGAAACTAAAAGAGAAATCGGACAGACTCTGCTTGAAGCAGGAAAACAGCTGTGCAAAGAAACTTTTCTTGTTGAGATGAAACAGCGTGAAATAAACGGTGAAGAACCTCCTGTTCAGATTTCAGAATTGATGAAAATGGTTGATGTTGTTGTATGCCCAACTGCAAAATCATTAACGCATACTGATGCACGCAGAAATGCTGTCAAAGAAGGTGTCAGAATTGCTACAATGCCGGGTATTGGAATCGAAACAATGATAAGATGTCTAAGTGCGGATGCTCAAAAGGTGGTTGACCTTTCTCTGAAAGTAAAAGCTCTTCTTGAACCTGCCTCAGAAATAAGGGTTGTTACGGATAAAGGAACTGACATCACAATGCCGATGAAAGGAAGAAATGTTATTGAAAGTACCGGTGTTATCGTTAACAAAGGCAGCAGCGGCAACCTCCCATCAGGTGAAGTTTACCTTGCACCTTGGGAAGATAAATCAAACGGTGTAGTTGTAATTGATGGTTCTCTTGCAGGTATTGGTATGCTTGATGAACCAGTAACTGTCATTGTAAAAAACGGATATGCTGAAGAAATTACAGGCGGTCATCAGGCTGCGAAATTCAAAGAAATGTTAGATAAGGTAGGACGCGAAGCTAGAGCAGTTGCAGAATTCGGTATTGGTACGAACTATAAAGCACAGCTTTGCGGATTGATTCTTGAAGATGAAAAAGTTTATGGAACAATTCACGTTGCTTTCGGAAACAATGTATCGATGGGCGGAAACATCAATGTTAAAAGCCATATAGACGGGTTGGTGATATCTCCTGACGTTTACGTCGATGGCAAGCTAATAATGCAAAAAGGAAAATTAGTTTAATTAAACTTAGCAATTGCTTACTTTTGGTTTTGGAGATTATCTTCTAATAATTCTATACTTCGTAGCTGCTGTATGGATTGGTTTTCGCTCTGGGCGAAATGATAAATCAGAAGCTGATTATCTTGTTATGGGAAGGAGATTGACCCTTCCAGCTTTTGTTGCAACACTTGTCTCTTCTTTTTACGGCGGAATTCTCGGGGTCGGTGAATTCACATACAGATACGGTATCTCAAGCTGGTTTCTGAATGCATTCCCCTACTATATTTTTATTACACTCTTTGCTGTTTTTCTGGCTAAAAAAATCAGGCGGACAAATCTGTTTACGATAGCAGATAAACTTGATTCTGTTTACGGGAAGAATGTCAGCATCCTTGGAGCAATCTTGGTTTTTCTGCTTGTAACACCCGCGCCTTACGTTTTTATGCTGGGTATAATCACGTCTATGATTTTTGGTTTCCCGCTGTGGATTTCTATGGCAGCGACACTCATTTTTTCAATAGTTTTTCTTTTCAGAGGCGGATTAAACGCAGACGTTCGCGTAAATACGTTTGAATTTATTCTTATGTTTGTCGGGTTTGGAATCATAATTCCATTTTGTTTTACGCAACTCGGCAGCTTTGATTATCTTACTGCTAACCTTCCATCTAATCATCTCAATTTTACAGGCGGTAACTCAGTATCATATATTCTTGTATGGTTCTTTATAGGCGCTTGGGCAATAGTTGACCCTGCTTTTCATCAAAGATGTTATTCAGCAAACTCCGAAAGAACAGCAGTTAGAGGTGTATTCATATCGCTTATCTTCTGGTTCGTTTTTGATGCAATGACTACACTAACGGGATTATATGCTTTCGCAAGCATTAAGAATATCGAGGATCCTGTTATGGCTTATCCGCTGCTTGCACAGAATATTCTTCCTGATTTTGCTAAAGGATTCTTTTTCATTGGGTTGATTGCAACAATTATGTCCACTCTCCACTCAAACCTTTTTATATCTGCAACAACACTCGGAAGGGATATAATTGCCAAATTTACATTACGAAAAGATATTGGCAATTTATACTCTAAGATAGGAATATTTATAACTGCTGTTTTATCGGTTATAATTGCTCTGCTCGTACCTTCTGTTGTTCAGATTTGGTATCTAATAGGCAGCCTGACGATACCTGCTCTTATAATCGGAATAGTATCGTCTTATTTTGCGAAATTGCAAATAAATAGGAACTGGATTTTTAGTGCAATGATTGTGTCATTTTTATTTTCATTTATTTGGATAATCTTTAGGATTGGGTATATCGAACCAATGTATCCTGGACTTGTTCTTGGATTATTAGTTTACTCAATAGGAAGAATATTAAAGAAATAA
>JBHELA010000151.1:0-2845 GCA_041859005.1 Ignavibacteria bacterium | reverse complement strand
TGACCTTGTCAAGGGTATCGCCACATCTCCCGTTTTATCCTTTAGCCCTTCGAATGTATGCTCATGCTTATCATCAAACCTAAGCGAACATCTTATGAAATCGCTGTCGGAATTGTTAGTTATTCTTAATGCAAAAGCCCCTTGGTCTTCGGAGTCAGACTTCTCTCTTGCGATTTCAAGGTCGATTCTGAGACCCCTTTCATTCGATGAGGGTTTTATTTCTTTCCAGCCCATACCGCATGATGAAAGTACAACAGATAACGAGATTAAGATAAATATATTGAGTAGTATTTTATTCATTGTCTAAAATAATCATATTATTTGCTATTTTGTATTCAATTAATATGTATTTCTAAAACCGCTGTTCTCTAAAATTTAACTTTTATTATTCATTCTGCTTTTCTATTTTTAAATGAAACAAATATGAAATATTTTTATAAATATTACATTTTCTCTTCAATAAATTTAGTTTTAAATCAACTGCGGAAACCTTTTACTCAAATTCTAAATAATTTTCTCATAATTAAACAAATATGATGTTATGAAAAGAATTGTATTTACATTAACTATTGCTCTATCTGTTTGTCTTATGTCATTCACTTTCCCTGGTGATGTCGCACAAACTCAGATATTAAACAATCTTGTCGTTCAGTTTGTAACAACTAACGGATACGGAAACAATCTTTTTATTGATAATGTATCCGTCGGCGGGCAGAATGGCAATGACCTGTCCGTCAGCAGTTTAAACGTCAGCGATAAGAATTATCTCTTACCTGGACAAACGACTGCTAAAGTTCTGCCTGTGGCTATGGTTACTAACGTAGGAAAAAATTCTGCATCAGGCGCCACCATTACATTAATGGTTGTCGGTACATCTTACAACGTAACTCAGACAGTTCCGACTTTGTCTATGGGATATTCCGCATCGGTAACATTCGATTCCTTGGACTTCAATGTTAATACCGCGAAAGATTTAAAGCTCTACATAAACTGGGTTTCGGATGAAAATAAAACAAACGATTCTCTTTTCAGGAATTGCGTGTTTCATACAGGAGTAAACAGAAAAGTTTTGTTCGAAGCGTTTACAAGCACAACCTGCTCTCCATGTGCAGGTCAAAATCCTTCACTTGATGCATTCATTCAGGCAAGATTTGATACTGTAGTAGCGATAAAGTATCACGTCTGGTGGCCATCACCGGGTGACCCGATGTACATGGCTAACATAAATCAAAACAGTGCACGCGTCTTTACGTACAGCATTACTTCCGTTCCTTGTCTCCAGATTGACGGTATTCATCAGCAAATAAGCGGGTACACAACTTTATCAAATCTGCTCAATCCTTACAACACAAGATTGTCAAAAGGTGCTCCACTGTCTTTGAGCGTCACAGACGTTAGATTACCCGGAGATACAATAAAATCAACCGTTACCATGAATATTGTTGCTCCGCTTTCAGCAAATGCAAATTACAGATTGAAAATATCCGCAATAGAAAGAAAAATAACTTATGGCTCTCCCCCTGGCTCAAACGGTGAAACAATATTCTATGATGTGTTCAGAAAAGCGTATCCTTCAACTTATGGTTCGTCAATTCCCTTAACACCGGGTACTTACGTCTATGAATTTAAATACAAGCGTGAATCTAACTGGATTGATTCCATGATGTACACTGCGGCATTCGTGCAGGAGGAAGTTTCTCGTGAAGTCATGAACTGTGCAAAGTCCCGAAATTATTATGCAGATGATGATGTAATTTCAAGCTCGCCAAATGTTAATGTATCTGAGGATGCCTGTGTAAACATCGGAAATAATCCAATGGAACCCGATGCTGTTTTTAACTACGAAGGATTTGAATATTCATTCCCGCCCGTTGGTTGGACTATGATTAATCCAGATGACGGTATTATTTTCATGAAAGTTGCTACTCCAAACGGACCTTCATTTTACGGAACGAATGCCGTTAGAATGAGATTCTATACTTATACTGAAATCGGGCAGATTGACTATCTCATTACTAAACCTTACAGCAACATAGATGTTAATGATAGTATTAAATTTGACTGGGCTTATGCTCCGCGTACAGGCTATACTGACAGACTGCAGGTGAATGTATCCACAAACGGCGGCTCAACTTTTCCGTTTACTATATTTGATAAATCAGGGAGTGTACTCGCAACCGTTCCCGCACAGTCATCAGCATTCACTCCAACATCGCCTTCACAATGGAATACATATCGGGCAAGGATTTCCGATATTCTTGTATCGATAAATAACAACACTGAATTACCCTTGAAGTATAACCTAAGCCAGAACTATCCGAATCCGTTTAATCCTGTTACTCAAATTAACTATTCTGTTGTAAATAAAGGTTCTGTAAAGCTAAGCGTGTATGATATGCTTGGCAGAGAAGTATCTGTCCTGGTAAACGAAGTTAAATCTCCGGGAAATTATAGTGTCAGTTTTGACGCTTCTGCTTTCTCAAGCGGTATCTATATATATAAAATGGAAACTGATAAATTTACTGCAAGTAAAAAGTTGGTCCTAATAAGATAGTGCTATAAAGATAGATTTGATACTAAAGTGCCGCTACATGCGGCACTTTTGCTTTAAGCTATATACTCGTTATTTCTCCTGGCTTAAGTTCCTTTGTCGTAGATCCGCCGTCTTGCTGGGAGGATTGGGCGGACGGACTCTGCGGTAAAATTCTTTAGCATTAATTTCTCTTTATTGTGTTTGTAATTCATTTTCTTCTCTGTGTTCTCTTTTTTCTCAGTGGTAAAATATTCTAAAATATCTTTTTCTTCTCTGTGAGCTCCGTGATAATCTCTGTGCATCTCTGTGGTA
>JBHELA010000002.1:0-2744 GCA_041859005.1 Ignavibacteria bacterium | reverse complement strand
TCTTTGCGACCTTTGTTTTTCTCTGCGGCCCTTGCGGTAAAAAATTAATTACTTATTTTTCTTTCTTTTGTTTGCAGCTCATTCTGCTTCGTGTAATCTGTATTTAACAATATGAAATACTTTCGACATTAACATAAAATGCAACAAATATTTTAAAGTGATTATAAATACTCGTCAAAAAAACAGCGTTAATCCGCTTTTATCTGTGAAAATCCGTTTTCTATTAATGTAATAATATTTGACAGATGTACGTTTGCAGTAAATGTCTTTTAAAAATTTGCTTTGTTAATTCTTGCAATTTTTCATAATTTGATAGAACATATACTGATATTTTCCGTAATTATAGTATTATAGTTTAATTTGAAATTTCTCGGCAAATACAAAGAAAATACACTTAGATTCTTTATCGTGATTTTGACGCTTTATGCACTCATTATTGCAGGTATCCCTATTTTTAATTCAATTTTCACGAAACGTCTCACTTTCGACGATTGCAGTAAAACTGAAGCCGTTGACAATAACGGCAATTCTTTCGTTGTAATTACACGCATCTTCCCGAATGGCGTTGCTGAAAAATCCGGACTGATAGTTGGAGATAAAATTCTTGCAATAAACGGTATTCCTGTCAGTTCAATGAACGAATTCCTGAACACTATCGTCAAAGTCGATACCGGTGACCCCGCTCTTTATACAATTGACCGTCAGTCAGAAATAAAAAGTATCATCGTGCCGGTTTATAGATATTTCCACCTAATATTTTATATTTTTGCTCTGCTCGGTCTCGGATTACTTATGAATGGTTTCTTTGTTGGTATATCAAGACCAAAAGAACTTACTTCTCAGGTTTTCTTTCTCTTCGGTTTTGTTTCTTCAGTCGGGTTCATGATTTATGGCGGCGTCTGGTACTATGTCGGATATAGCGGTGCCCTAATGTTGCATTTTTATATCGCTAATATTTTCATTTACCCCTTGCTCTTCCATTTTTTTACTATCTACCCGGTTTTCCTTAAAATAAAACACCGTAAACTTGTAATATTTTCTGTTTATCTTTACTCAATGCTATTGAGCTTTCCACTCATTTTTATTGAATCGCTTGAGCTCATCGTCGATAACAGTCCCGCCGCTATGGCAGTTATTAGCTATTCACCGTTGCTGATTATCATAGCCGCTTTCTTTGTATTTGTTAAATCTTACTTTAAAATTAATACTCCCGAACTCAAAGAACCGTTAAGGGTACTGTTCATCGGACTTGTGATTGGTATCACGGGATTTGCTTACTATTATTTTGTGTTCTCTCTTTTTGCAATAAACCTCGGTATGAGCCCGCTCTACCGTTTGCCTGCAATAATGGTTCTCGCAATTCCGGTCACGTTTGGATATTCAATCTATAAATACAGAATCCTCGATACTGAGTTCTTTGTTAAACGCGGTATTGTCTTTACTCTTGCTGCTGTAATCACAATCGTAGCTTATTTGCTCGCTATCGATTTACTCGAAACTATCTTTGCATACTACCAGTTCAGGAATAAACAGTTGATTACTGTCGTTACCGTTATTCTTGTAATCTTCTCATTCAGTTATATTACCAAACTGATTAAATCATTCGTCGATAAACGCTTCTATAAGACAAGGTACAATTACAGAAAGTCTCTTCTTAATTTTTCAAATGAACTTCCCTACCTGAATAATATGGAGGAAGTATCTGTTAAACTGAAAAATACTCTCTCCGAAACCATGGGCGTAAACAATGTTGGTTTCTGGGAAAATAAGGGTAAATACTGTGTTACTGACAACCCCGAAGATAGACTTAAAAATGACCTTTGTATCTTTCTATTTGAACATGACCGGAACCCAAAACTTCTTTTTGACATAAACATGCTTGAAAATAATTTTCCTCGTGAATATGCTGATTATATCCGTAAAGAAAAATTTGTTCTCTCCCTGCCGGTTTATGTCAAAGATGAATTCGTCGCTGCTATAAACCTCGGTGAAAAACCGGAAGGCTCTCCTTACACGGATGAGGATATCGACCTTCTGAAAACTATTTGCTCAAATATTTCTGTGGTTTACGAAAACTCAAGATTGCGTATCGAGGAAATAAGGAAAAATAAACTTGAAGAAGAGTTAAAAGTAGCAAAGAATATTCAGGAAGGACTACTGCCGGAAAAGAATTATAAATGTGAGTTTCTTGAAATTAGCTGTACTTCATCCCCCGCAAGAATAATCGGCGGAGATTTCTTCGATATTATTTGCCTGGACGATGAAAACGTATTAATAGTAATTGCCGACGTCTCTGGTAAAGGTCTCCCTGCCGCTTTGTACATGGCGAAGGTACAGGCTCTCATTAGATTTGCCGCAAAAGTCTTCCGTACACCTAAAGAAATCATCATAGAAGTTAACAAACAGATTTTCGGTAAGTTCGAAAAGCATTCTTTCGTTACTGTTTCACTCGGACTGTTTAACACAAAAACGCAGATACTCAGGTTTATACGTGCAGGACATAACCCGGCAATTTTTGCAAGGAATGGCTCAGTCGAATTACTAAATACACGCGGTATCGGACTCGGACTCGATAAGGATTATCTTTTCAGCAAACATCTCGATGAACATGAAATTAAGCTCGAAAGTAATAGTCTCGTTTTATTCTACACTGATGGCTTAAACGAGGCAATGAATAAGAATAAAGAAGAATTCGGTATGGAGAGATTAATTAACATCATTAAGCATAATAAACATCTCTCACC
>JBHELA010000383.1:0-4806 GCA_041859005.1 Ignavibacteria bacterium | reverse complement strand
AAGTGTTGACGTTCCCTCGCATGCATTCGGCGTGAATATCGGTGCATCAAAAAGTATGAACCCGTTGTTGTACATATAATCACGTATTGACTGTATAATCTCGTTCCTTACTCTCATAATAGCAGCCTGCTTCGGCGACCTAAGCCATAAGTGCCTTCTGTCAGCAAGAAAATCAACACCGTGTTCTTTCGGCGTTATCGGATACGGCTCTGCTATCGAAACTATCTCAAGACCGCTTACCTGAAGCTCGAAAACGTTTTCCTTCTTCGGATGCTTTGAAACAATGCCGTTAACAATAACGGACGATTCCTGCGTCAGCTTTCCGAAATCTTCCCATATCTTTTCGCTTACGCCGTTCTTGGCAACAACACCCTGTATAAGTCCCGTGCCGTCCCTGAACTCAGGAAACATAAGCTTTCCCGAAGAACGTATGTTGTACAGCCATCCTTTAATCGTAACTTCCTTATCAACAAAGTCCGCTATCTTATCTATGTAAACCCACATAATATTTTATTATAAATTAATTTTTAAATTCATTAAACTTGTACTTCCTCTTATTCCCTGAACCTTTATCTTATCGCTTACATCAAAATCAAATAAATGTGCGTCAACATAAGCATCAACAAGATTTATCAGGTAAACCAGCCCTGCGTACAAATAAAACTGGTCTCTCTGGTCCCTGTAAAATTCTCTAAGGTTTTTATACCTCACTTCACCGTTCGGATTCTCAGCCGTCTGCGAGTTTGCATATAAATCCCTGTAATCAATATAATTGTTATTATTCTTAATAATCTCGTAAGCAAAATAACCGCCTGCTGCCCATATTATAGGTATCTTCCAGTACGACTCATTGTAAAACTGACCCGCACCAGGCAGCACTGCCGAAAAAATCATCGCCTTCGTCGGAGACCTTGTCATCTTAAACGTGTAAGCCGTATCCTTCTTCTTAATCGTATCCTTCAGTAAAAAATCGTTCAGTTCATATCTTGATTCGGGAAGAGAGTTTTTAAACAACCGCTCCTGCTGTGCAAACCCCGTACCGCAGCAGAGTGTAAACACACACAAACACCCCCAAATGAAAAAAGCATCCTGCGGCTGCAAGATGCTTTTAACAGGTTTCCCAAACTTTAGTCTATACTTCAAGTTTCAATTTTATGGCGTATTTTGATTTTGCTGTTGATTCTGTTGTTCAACCGGCATTTGCTGCTGATTCGGAACATTCGGAGGAGGCAAAGTCTGTGACCCTGCATTCTTCTGAATTATACTTTCGCTTGAACTGCTTCCGCCCTTGCTTATATAAAGATTCAGCAATAATGAGCCTGCCAGAAAAATGACAGCCATTACAATCGTTGCCTTCGATAAAAAGTCCGAAGTCCTTCTTGCACCGAACATCGTCGTTACACCCGTTCCTGCAATCGGTCCCACAAGACCGCTGCCCTTTGATGATTGTAAAAGCACCGCTATTGTCATAAAGACGCATACAAGCACCAAAAATATTATTAGTATTGTTATCATAATCAATAAAGATAAAACTAAAATACGATTTTTTCAAGCCATAATTGCAATATCAGCCCGGCTAAAAAGCAACATATTAGTTTTCAATAAGTATCATAAAAAACATGCTGTTATCCTTCAGACTGTTATCCCTTCTTAATCACCACGTGCCGTATTAGTGATTTAGCGTAAAAAACTTTTTAGCTTCTCAATGTTAAGTTAACAGTTACAGTTTACGAATCACAGATTTTCACCTCTGCGCCCTCTGGGTACGAGTCGAAGATCCGCCGTCTCGTTGGGCGGACCGTAAAATTCTTTTGCTCTTAGCAATAATACAAATCCTTTCTCAGTGCCCTTAGTGTGCGTTCTTTGCATCCGCCTTGGCGGACACTTAGTGGTGAAAAATCTTTTGTATAGTGGTGAAAAGTTTTTCTCTTTAATCAGTGTCCAATCTCATTCTTTTTTTGACAGATTTGTGAGTGAAAAATTGGTGTAATTCACAAGGCTAATTAGAACGCAAGGAGAGTGCAAGGAGACCCTAATCAGGAATGGAGTCTTTTTTAACAAATTTGTCAGTATTTTTTTAGGTGACAGGTAACAGAATACAGGAGACGGGAAATGAAAAATATTTAACCACCAAAGCACCAAAACGCCAAAGGATAATGAAATAAAGAATTTGTCATGCACCTCCCTCTACTTATAATCACAACGCAAATCAAAATTGTGACATTTTAAAAACATCGAACAAAAAAATCTTTTATTTGTAAAAACAAAGATTTATTCATAAATGCTTTAATTTTAAGTTAAAAAGTTTTTTGTATTGCTGTAACAAAGATGTCATAATTCACGGATGTGTTGTGATTAATAGTAGGAGGGCATTTATTAGTTCATAGTTAATGGTTAATAGTTGATAGCAAAAAAACAAACCCGGCAAAGATAAAGAAAAAGGATTTAAGAAAAAAGAATTGTGAATAAAAACTTATTTATACCCTTCACTAATAGTCACAACGAAAATGAGAACTCTGACACTCGCCGATTTGGCAAAAATTATTATTCTTTGAAATTAGGCTGCTTTCAGAGAAAAGGTAAAAAGTAAAATTAAAAAGCATGTCAGAGTTTTTGATTCTGTTGTGACTTATAATAGGAAGGTGTACTTACGAACAGTAATGGCAGGAGAGAGTTAATTGGCAAAGGGAATAAACCAATTATTCATTCTTCTGAGCTGTATTGAATACTTATACGCAAGATTAAACCTGTCTTATTTTTATCAGCAGGTCTTACGTTTTTCAATATTGATATAATTTGGGTTTTACATATTTTTGTTTTAATTCTTTACGGGTGTACCGTATTTCTGTATCTTCTTCTGCATTTCAGGACTCAGTTGTTTTACGAGCTCTGCATTGTAGGAAACTGAACCTGTGGGATTCATGTTAAACTTTACTTTGTATATTTCATACGCTGCTATTGCATATTTACGGGATATGTCTGCGAACGATCCTTCCTTTACAGACGGGTCAACATTGGTCGTTAGTATTGAAATTGTGTTATCATTGTTGCGGAATATCTCAAACGTTCGTAACTGCTGCGGGTATTCCCTTAATGATGAAGTTTCTACCTGCCAGAAACCCAGCTCGGGTTTTGTCGGGTCGGGTGATTTAAATGACTTTACTGTATTCAAATGTCTGTGACCTGCAATCCACATCAATAAATTCGGATATGTATTGAGTTTTGCTATCAGGCTCTCTTCTGTGACAAAGGCATTTTCCCACCAGCCGATTACTGACCCCTGTTTTTCTACTCCTATCGGTATGTGTGCCGCTATTATCATCAGCTTTCCTTCGCTCTGTCCTTTATCAAGCTCGCTGATTAGCCATTCATATCGTTCTTTATCGAGTGTACCATGTCCGTATCCGTTTAAATCAGGGTCGTTATTATTTTGCGTGTTATCGAGTACAATCATCTTAAGCGGTATGTCAGATTTTGGTTCAAATGAATAATTTGCAAAACCTGTTTCTGCATTCTCTTTTGTGAAACCGTGACCTTTAGGCTCGGTACTTGTGTTTAAAAATTCACCTATCCATTCATTCCTTGTCAGCGCCCGCCTGTTCTCGTCAGCAGGTACCTTTATCGGTGTTGTAGTTGAAACCGGTCCGTAACATTTTGCATCTCCGTAAACTGTTGAGCCGTCAAGTACTCCCATGTAGAAATCTCTCTTATGAAAACCTCCGGGATTAAATATGTTTCCCATCTGAAGAATTTCTTCTCCTACGTAAACCTGTCTTATATAATCATTTGACGGATTTGTCCCCATCCAGAAATGGTCATGATTTCCAAGTGTTGAATACCACGGAATTGATTTGTCGAGCCCGCCGGCTTTGTACACATCCTGATAATCGTTAAGAGGTCCCGGAATCGGGTCATCTTTTATTCCTGTGTCAGGGTTTATTTCCTTTCCGTCGAGTACATCTATAAACCATCTCAGTTCATTGTACTGATTGTTGTTTGCTGCATCGCCGAGTGAAATTCCAAAGTCAACCTTATTCTTTTTATTCAGTTCGTTCACAGTCTGAATTACAGCGTCAAGTAAGTGCGTTGTGTAAAGCATTATACCCGAATAAGCAGAAATTATTCCACCCACTAAACCGAAATAAATTGCCTGTGCCGTTGATTCTTTGTCTGTTATGTGAATGTCCGAAATCGTAAAGAAATGAACCAGCTTCCCGTCATTCTTTATCGTTGCGCCGTTATATCCTTCAGGCATAAGGTCGAGCCGCTTATCATGAGGCAGTCCTGAGCCGTATTGCCATACTCCGTACCCGTACTCTGAATATTTTGTAATCGCATCAGGAGTAATTGAAGGAGAACTTGCAGGAACGGGTTCTGGAACTACCGTTCTGTCGAATGTCGTAAATACTCTTGAGTCTATCGGATAACTTGCCTGCTGTGAATTGCCGTCATTGACTATTACGAAACCTGCTAATATCAACGTGCAAATCCAGATACATTTAATTCTTTTCATAATATTGTGATTTAAAGTTATGTTCAGTTTAATACTTCATTTCTGTTTAATCGTTTTTTTGGGCAGTCGTTCTTTGCTTTAAAATTTTTGTTTAATAATAATCCATTTGTTTTCTCAGCGTTCTTTGCAATCCCTGCTGAAAATCTTTTAATCTTATGCTCTTAGCAATAAAATAATATCTCCTCTGTGAGCTCAGTGACTTTCTCCGTGTACTCCGTGAAAAATCTTTTCTTTGTATGTAGCTTTTACTTATCTTTAATCTTAGTGCCCTTAGTGTGCGTTCTTTGCATCCG
>JBHELA010000031.1:0-6307 GCA_041859005.1 Ignavibacteria bacterium | reverse complement strand
TCATCGTTATCACTGCCGGTCGTGATTATAAGCTTTCGTTCTTCTTTCATCCCCGTCGAGAGATCATCAATTCTTTTTCTCATCAGGTATTTTTCCTTGAATTCATAGTACTTCCCTGTATCAACTATTTTCTTTACCAGTTCGGAAGTCGTCTTCTTCATGGTATCAGTATCAAAAAGTTTGCTCTTGTAATCGCGTCTGATAACATTGCCTTTAACGATAATATCGCTGATATCTTTTGCGTCAAGATTTTCGACAATGTGCTCCGATACTTTCTCTGAATTTATATCAGGAGATATAAGATAATTTCTTAAATCTGATACGTCAAATAGAATTATGTTGGCAACTTTATTCTTTTCAATACTGCCGTGTGTTTCAAAGACCTCGAACATCTTCGCCGGATTAACAATTGCCATCCTGAGTATCTGCCTGTATGACAATGAACCCTTTTTAACAAGATGCGAAAACAGTTTCATTTCGGCAAGAACAGATTTCCCGAGCAGTCCGGTACCCAGACTTACATTAATCCCGTATTTAGTAAGATCAAAAGATTCTATTCGCTTTTCGCCGAGCTTCAGTATATCGCTTGGGCAAAGAACTGCATTGAGCTGCTTGTCCGAAAGATAATCAAGCTCATCCTTTTGAATATTAATCGGGTTTGAAAAGATTACCCTTCTATCAAGAAATTCATTTTCACCGAGTACTTTAAAGATTGACTTCGAAAACGTCCTTCTTATGTTATCCTGCCCTGTTGATTTCTGAAGAACCTCAAAAAATATCTTGCTCTTACCGTCTCTGACAGCTTTTGCGGCTGAACTTAAGGTATAGTTATTAATATCCGATTCATCTCTGATACCAATCGAATGAAATTTCTTAATCTCGGAAAGATACCTGCTGAACGCTTCGCTGAAAGAAGTAAAAACAATATCCTGAACGATTAAAAAGTTGTGCTTGTGGAACTCCTGCAGAAAATCTTTAGATAAATAATTTGAAGTCTCATTCAGGAACAGTTCTCCGTTAGAAAGAGCCCTGTAATAGCTGAATGTAAGGAGATTCTTTAAATCATTCTTAAACTCCAGACTTGTAAAATGCTTTTCGAGAATCGCAAGAGAAAGATTCTCTGCAAGTTTGTCGTAGTTAAGCCGTTCAAAGAATATACTGCTGAGTGCGAATGAAGAATTGATGTTAGAGTTTATGAATGCAGGTATAATTATCTTGTCCTTAGCATCAATGATGTTTACTCCCGGATACTTAGTATAAATATTCCTGTCTGAAGCTAATTCATTGTAGTAATCAACCTGATGTATAACGTTGTTCTTAATTACGATATTATAATAGCCGACATTGTCTTCTTTGTCGAAGGTCAGCACTATACCGTTCTTAAGAATTAAATACCTGTCCATCTGCTTTAATTATAAATCTTCAATAATGTAATCTTCATTTATTAAATATTCACTGTCAATCAATGAATTCTTTCCGTCCGCATAAACTGCATACTGAAATCCTTTTCTGATGCTGAATGCGCCATACTCTCCGTTTTTATTCAGCGCTATAAATCCGACCTGAAAAAGATGGTCTCTGTTCTTGCTCGAAAGCAGGTTTAATTTATAAACCCTTTCGCAGGCAACCCTGCATGCTTCCTTTGGTGACAGTCCAAGCCTCATCATTTCAACAATAAGAAAACTCCCGCAGGCACGGATACACTCTTCGCCGCGTCCCGTTGATGCCGCACCGCCGATTTCTCCGTCAACATAAAGACCCGCACCAATAACGGGTGAATCCCCAACTCTGCCGTGGAGTTTCCACGCCATACCGCTTGTAGTGCAGGAAGCCGAAACGTGCGAATCCTGGTCAACAGCAACCATACCTATAGTATCGTGATTCCCGTCGGCATTAATATCCATATTATTTTCTTTCTGCCAAGGTTTAACAAAATCGTCAGTGTGTATTTCTTCGGGTTTAGTAGAGTTCGAATTTTTCCATTCTTTATACCGCCTTAAAGAATTTTCTGTAAGCAGGCTTTGGGGCTTAAACCCGTTTTTAATCGCATAGTCATACGCACCGTCTCCCGCAAGAATAGTATGCTCGGTATTTTCAAGAACAAGCCTCGCAAGTTTTATCGGATTCTTTATATTCTCAACACAAATAACAGAACCGACTCGCGCTTTCCAGTCCATAATAGCAGCGTCAAGAGTTACACGACCGTCAGCATCGGGCAAACCACCGTAACCAACGCTCAGAACTTCGGGGTCATCTTCGGCAACCTTTACGCCTGCCTCAACCGCATCGAGCGAGTTCTCACCGCCTGCCATAATTTCGTAAGCTGCCTGATTTGCTGCGATGCCATGTTTCCATGTTGAAATTACAACTGGTTTCATAAAATATCCTTTCTTGTCGTAATTTTTATATTTGCTTTTTCTCCCTCAACAATCCGTACTTTATAACCTGCAAATTCCATGAGAGATGCTTCATCGGTGCCGATATATTTTTCCTGATTTGCGAGTATAAAAGCTTTAACTAGTTTGCTGTATTCGAATATCTGAGGAGTTTGAACGCTCCAAAGATTTTTTCGCGGTACAGTGCAAACAACATTATTCTTATTGTCTGTCAGTTTTATAGTATCGGTTATCTGCAAAGCGGGTATAACACAATCGTATTTAAGAGATTCCTGCATCAGCCGCTTCAATAGTTTAGCAGAGAAATAAGGTCTGACCGCATCATGAATGATAATCCTGTCGCCTTTAACCGCATCAATACTCATCAGTGCATTGTAAACTGAATCCTGACGCAGCTTCCCGCCGATAACAACATTCCGGACTTTATGCAATTTATTCCTTGCAGCAAGAAGATAAATTCTGTTTACGTGTTCTTTCTTAGTAGAAACAAAAATAGATTTAATATCCTTAACGGAATTAAATCTATTTATAGTATGAACAATAATTTCTTTACCTTCTGTTCTATAAAACTGCTTCGGAGTCTTCAAGCCGAACCTGTTTCCTGAGCCCGAGGCAGGAATTATCAGATAAAAATTCATCAGCAGAGAATTACTTAAGTTTAATACATGAAATTAAACAATCATCATTGCGTCGCCGTAAGCAAGGAACTTGTAATGGTCCTTAATCGCCTTCTTATAAGCTTTCATCACGTCATCTCGCTCAGCAATTGTACAAGCAAGCATAAGCATAGTGCTTTGCGGTAAATGAAAATTTGTTATCAGCTTATCAACAATACTCATTGAATTAGGCGGATGAATGAACCTGTCTGTCCATCCCTTGCTGGGCCTTACGAAAGAACCCGTTATAACGCTCGACTCAAGCGCACGGCATACTGATGTACCAACTGCAATGACTTTTTTGCGTTTAATTATTGACTGATTAATCATGTCGGAATATTCCTGCGATATTTCGTAGAACTCAGAATCCATTCTGTGTTTTGAAAGGTCTTCGACTTCAACAAGCCTGAACATTCCAAGACCGAGATGCAATGTGATATAAGCAATTTTGACACCTTTTTTCTCAATCTTTTTAAGGAGTTCCTTCGTGAAATGCATTCCTGCAGCCGGTGCAGCAACCGACCCGACATTCTTCGCATAAACAGTCTGATATAAGTCCCTGTCTTTTTCTGTCGGTTCCCTCTTTATGTAATAAGGCAGAGGAGTCTTTCCAAGTTTATCTATAACTTTTCTGAAATCCTCCTTAACATTAAAGCGAACTATTCTGCCTCGGGAAGTTGTATTATCGATTACTTCACAAAAAACATTCTTATTCAGAAAAATTCTGTTGCCTATGCGCACTTTTCTTGCAGGGTCAACAACTACATCCCAGATATTTTCTGTTTCGGAAAGCTGTCTGAGCAGGAAAACTTCAATCTTTGCCTTTGTCTTTTCCTTGTTGCCGTATAGGCGAGCGGGAAAAACCTTGCTGTCATTAAGAACAAGAACATCGCCTTCATCCATATAATCGATAACATTCTTGAACTTCTGAGATTTAATCTCACGGGTTTCCTTGTCAATTACCATTAGTTTACACATATCGCGGGGAGTCTTAGGACTCTTCGCAATCATGGTTTTGGGAAAAGTAAATTTGAACTGGGATAATTTCATGTATGATTACTTTAATTTATTAAATACAGTTTTACCCGGGTAATAAGCCCTTGCGCCGAGCTCCTCTTCAATCCTGAGAAGCTGATTATACTTTGCAATCCTATCCGTTCGCGATGCGGAACCTGTTTTAATCTGACCTGCATTCAATGCAACGGCGATATCAGCTATCGATGAATCTTCCGTTTCACCGCTTCTGTGGCTGATAACGTTTGTATAGCCGTTTGCTTTTGCAAGATTAATACAATCGAAAGTTTCTGTTAAAGTACCAATCTGATTTACCTTAATAAGAATTGAATTGGCAATATGTTTTTTAATACCTTCTGCGAGTATCTTCGGGTTTGTAACGAATATATCGTCGCCTACAATCTGAATTTTATTACCAAGGTCGTCGGTGAGGTTCTTCCATCCTTTCCAGTCGTGCTCGGAAAGCCCATCCTCAATAGAAATGATAGGATATTTCTTTACAAGCTCAGCGTACATCTTAATCATTTCGTTCGAAGATTTAGAAGGTATGTGCGATTTATAGAATTCATAAACAAACCTGTTCGGGTACTTCTCGCTTTTTACGTACATCTCGCTCGCTGCGACATCAATAGCAAGATAAACCTGTTTACCCGGCTCATACCCCGCATTCGATATTGCAGTCACAATAACATCAAAAGCTTCCTGATTTGATTTCAGGTTAGGAGCGAACCCGCCCTCATCGCCTACTGACGTGTTGTATCCGAGTTTATGAAGAACACTTTTAAGTGAATGAAAAACTTCAACACCGCACCTTAAAGCATCGGAGAATTTATCAAAGCCCGCAGGCACTATCATGAACTCCTGAATGTCAACATTATTATCAGCATGTTTTCCGCCGTTGAGAATATTCATCATCGGAACGGGAAGCGTACATCCATCAAACCCGCCGAGATACCTGTAAAGGCTCATACCCGCGTAGTTAGCGGAAGCTCTCGCAGCAGCCATAGAAACACCGAGAAGTGCATTTGCGCCGAGCTTGCCTTTATTATCCGTACCGTCGAGATTAATAATAAGCTCATCGAGTTCTCTTTGTTTAAAAGAATCGAAACCGATTAGTTTTTTTGCAATAACATTATTAACGTTATTAACAGCTTTTAAAGTACCCTTACCGAGAAACCTTTTCTTATCGCCGTCTCGCAATTCAACAGCTTCCTTTTCGCCCGTGGAAGCGCCCGAAGGAACAATCGCACGACCTAAAGTACCATTTTCAAGAATAACGTCAACTTCAACCGTAGGATTTCCCCTTGAATCAAGGACTTCCCTTGCTGTAATTTTTTTAATTTCAGGCATAATCTATGTATAATTTTGCTATTTTAATAAAAAAAGGAATATAATGTCAATAATAGGGTTTTACAATGCAAAAAGCCCCCTGATTCTTAAAATTTCCATTAATTCCCGCCCTTTATTCTAACAAAAAAGAACACAGTTCTTTTCTTTCTCTGCCGCAGGTCCGCCATTTTGTTGGGCGGATCATCCCATCATGCGCGTTCTGTGCGTCCGCCGTCTTGTTGGGCGGATCAACTATCTTAGTCGTCGTCTTTGGGTTCGGGTAATATGTTAGTGGAATCATTCTGACTTAAGGATTCAACGTCGTTTAGTTTTCTCTGTATTGCTTTCGTGCGTTTACCAACTACTTCGTCAAGCTGGTTGAGTCCTGTTACAAAATTCTTTTGTGCTTTTTCGAGCATTCCTCCGAAATTTTCAAACTCTTTCTTAACCGAACCGAGTACTTTCCAGACTTCACTGCTGCGTTTTTGTATTGCGAGTGTTTTGAATCCCATCTGAAGACTGTTGAGTATTGCCGCCAGTGTTGTTGGTCCTGTTACTATAATTTTATGCCGACGCTGAAGCTCTTCCAGAAGTACCGACTTGCGAACTACCTCCGCATATATGCTTTCAAAGGGAAGGAACATTATTCCGAAATCTGTTGTGTTCGGAGGGTCGATATATTTTTCGCTTATATCTTTAGCCATCGACTTTATCGCATTATCAAAATTCTTTGAAGCTGTTTCAATCTGTTTTGCGTCCGCTGTTTCGAATGCTTCGAGAAGATGTTCATAGGAATCTTTCGGAAACTTTGCATCAATCGGCAGATAGACAGAGCCTTCAAGCTCATCGCGTCCGGGAAGCTTTATTGCAAATTCAACGGAATCGCTGCTCCCCTGCTTTGTCTTCACGTTT
>JBHELA010000120.1:0-13302 GCA_041859005.1 Ignavibacteria bacterium | reverse complement strand
GCCAAAACTAACATTGAAAGAATAAATAAAACAGAACCTATTTTTATTTCATCTCTGGGAGTTTCGACAGATAACAACAACAGAAACGGGTATGGCGATTTCAGAAGTGCGGAATATCAGGCAAAGTATCTAACTGAGATTATAAGCTCGTTAAACCCAAAACAAGGATTCGTTATTAACTCTTATGCAGATTACAATGCAGAAGCACCGCTTATCATACATTATGACGAATCAGCACCAACTTTAAGAACGAATGGTATCTATGATTATGGCAGAAATCCAAAATACTCAAATACGATAATCAGGAGAATGCTTAATAATCAGGGATATCAGAAAATTCCAGAAGGAAATATATCATACACTCACTCAAAGTCGTCAAATTATTTTGTTGTTTTTGGTCTGCTTATTATCATTCTTCTCCTATTTGCGTTAAGCAAAATACGGTATTTCAAGGATAACGTAGTGAGAAGCGTCATCACACCCAGAAATTTTCTTTATACTGTAAAGGAACAGAACGACGTACCGAATTTTCAGAGTATAATACTGATAATAATTCTTTCTTCAATACTTAGCTTGCTTTTCAGCTCAATATTATACAACATTAGAATTGAATCGGGATTCGAACTAATATTATCAAAATTAATTAACAATTATTCATTGATAATATTTGCAATCGATATATTAAACAATCCTGTTTTATTGTTTGTTTTGCTTTTTGTACTTATAGTTATATTATTCTTTTTGACATACTTGATTACTAATCTTTTAATAAAACTCTTAAAGAGGAAAGCGATATTACGCCCCTCATTTGCGGTGACAATATGGTCATTTGTTTTGTTCATTATATTTCTCCCATTTGGAATAATATTCAGCAAGACACTTGATTCAAACAACTCAACAATTATATACTTTACAATGTATATATATCTGGGTGTATTAGCATACTCACTTATAAAACTAATAAATGGAGTAAAATACGTGTTTGATTTAGGTTTGGTAAAATCGTATTTTTACGGTGTTTTACTGATAGGAATAATATTTACATTAAATTACTATTACATATTTTCTTATAAATCCGTCGGTATTTTTATCGATTTAATTAATAGTTATAACTGATTGTATTTATCAAAGCTTGAAATATTCGGATTTAAATCTTTCCCTGAAAAAACGACGATAGAATTCAGCGGCGGAGTATCGGCAATAGTGGGACCGAATGGTTCCGGTAAATCGAATATTGTTGACGCTTTGAGATGGGTTCTTGGAGAGCAAGGAGATAAGGCACTCCGAAGTGAAAGAAGAGAAGATGTTGTGTTCAGCGGTACGAGTAAAAGAAAACCGTTAAGTATTGCTGAAGTTGCACTAACTATTCAGAATAACCGAAACATACTACCTACAGAATACTCCGAGGTACAAATTGCAAGACGCTTTTACAGAAGCGGTGAGACAGAATATTATCTGAACGGCACAAAAGTAAGATTAAAAGACATAAAAACGCTTTTCCTTGATACCGGAATAGGACCCGATGCATATTCGGTTATTGAACTTAAAATGGTTGAAACCATACTCTCACATGTAAAGAATGAGAGAAGAAAAATGTTCGAAGAAGCAGCGGGAATAGTTTCTTATAAGCAAAACCGAGACTTGACTTATAAGAAACTTGAATCAGTAAAGGAAACACTTAAAAGGGTCAATGATATAATCCGTGAGAAACAGAGAAATGTATCTACTCTCGAACGGCAGGCGAAGAAAAATGAAGAAGCTAAAATTGTTTTCAATGAATTAAAACTGCTGGAAATAATATTTTACAGTTACGAGTATGACAAGATGCATTTCGAGATAAAGGAAATTAAAGACCATGAGAATGAAAACATTACTTTTAAAGCCAAACTTGAATCAGAACTGCTTGTAAGTAACAGCAAATATGATTCCATACAACCCGAAATAAATGAGCTTGAAAAAAGCTCAAACGAGATAAATGAAGAACTGGATGATGTAAAGGACAGTATAAATAAACTGGAAAGAGATAATCTTGTTAAAACAGAAAAAAGCAAAAACCTGAACTCAAACATCGAAAGGTTATCTGAAGAAATAGATACACTTTCAGAAAGCATAGATAAGAACAGAACAAAGAATGAGGAACTTGAAAAAATTATTTCAGTACTCAAACGAACTATTGAAATATCAGAAGCATCACTCTTAGAGAAAAAAGCCAATGTTGACAGAACGATTACCCTGATTAACAAAAAGAAGTTAGAAATTTCAGATATCGGAATCAAAGTTAAAGAAAACTTAAAGAAATTTAATCAACAGAAGACAGAGTACGAGAAGAACAAGTATACACAGGAGAATAATCTTGAGCGTCTAAAACAGATTTCCGAAAGCAACAAAGATTTTCTTGAAGAGATATCGCATCTTGAAAAGGAAAAATATACATATCAGGAATTACTCGAAAGAGAAATTAAATTAAAACGGATTACAGAAAGCGAACTTAGGTCAGAAATTGATAATAGACAAAAGTTAAACGATAAGATTGAGATACTTCGCAAAGAGATAACTGATCTGACAATTAATCTTGAAAATAATAGGAGTAAAACTGAATATCTTCAAAACATTATTGACAACTTTGAAGATTTTGCTGAAGGCATCAAACATATTAAGAAAGATACAACTATTGATTATGCTAAAACCGTACTTGATTCTGTAGAAGTTGAAGATAAGTATAAAATTGCAATTGAGACAGCATTAGGGGAGGTTGCAAATTATTTAATAGTAGATGACTCAAGGTATCTTAATAAACTGGTAGATAAACTATCGGATGATGACAAAGGAAAGGTAACTTTCATTCTTAATGACAAACTGATGCTCGAGAATAATCTGCAAATCCAGTTTGATTATCAGTATTTCAATCCCGATTTACTTAAAGACAGCAATGTGTTAGGTTTTGCAGACAAGTTTATAAAGTGCAGAGACAAGGAAGATGAATTTCTTTTCAGGTATATACTCGATGAATATGTAATTGTAGAAGATCTTGATACAGCATTCAGACTTTCCTCAGATAACTATTACAAATTCATAACACTTGACGGTGACATAGTTACTCAGAGCGTCGTAAGAGCCGGTGGGAAAACAAAGGAAGAGAACATCAGATTCGGAAGAGAAAACCAGATTGCGAAGCTCAGAAAAGAAATGTACGAACTTGAAGACAGGTTAAAATACAGCGAAGAGGAATTAAACGGACAAATAAGCAAACAAAGTCTTTTAAAGGATTTGGAAATAAAATCTAAGCTGGATGAACTAAATAAAACTGCGGATAAACTAAATAACGACATTGCTCTTATTGATTTCAGGCTTTCAGACCTTAACAAGAATGTATCGGATAACGACGACATTTACAAAAAGCTGAAAGATGATAACGAAAAACTTACAGTACAGATCAATGAATTTATTAAGATACTCTCAAAACTTGAGAATGAACAATCAAATCTTGAAAAAGAGCTTTCTTTTTTAACAGAAGAATATACACAAATTGACATAGAGCATACACAAAACCAATCCGATTACAGCTCCTTCCTTATAGAATTCAACCGACTCAAGAACGAGCTCAAAAATGAAGAGAACAGTATAGCAAGAATACAAAATACACTTGAATACCAGAACTCACAAATAAGGAAAGACAGGCTGCAGATAGAAAAGAATAAATCCGAACTTGATCAGCATGCTGTTTTAATTTCTTCAAACAATGATGAGATTCTAAGACTTAATCAGGAAAGAAATGTTATTAAGAAACGACTTGATGATAATGATGAGATATTGAATGTCAAAAAATCAGAGAAAGAAATCATCGAGAAAGAACAAAGAGTGAAGAGACATGAATTTGACAGAGTATCCCAGCTATTAGTAGATTCGCAAATAAAAATAAGAGAATATGAAATCCGTTCAGAACAGTACACTGATATACTTCATAAGAAATATGAAATCAACATCGATAATCCACCAGAAGAATCAAAAGAGGAACTGCTTAATACAAAGAATAGTTATTCGGACACAGACGGTAATTTCGATGAAGACAGAGCATTCAAGGATATAGATTTATTATCGGAAAGGCTTAAAAGATTAGGAGGCGGTTTCCAACAGATTATTTGGGATGATTTTCAAAATGAAAAAGATGAATTAGAAAAGATGATTATTCAAAGAGATGACCTGCTTGAGTCAGAGAAAGACATTAACAAGACTATTGAGAAAATAAACAACGAAGCAAAAGAAAGATTTCTCAAGACGTTCGAAGAAATAAGACAGAATTTCATTCGTATTTTTAAAGAGCTTTTCCAGGAGGGTGACGAATCCAACCTTAAACTTGTTTATGATGAAGATGAGAACGGGAAAATAAGTGATGATCCGCTTGAGGCAAAAATTGAAATAACGGCAAAACCGAGGGGTAAAAGACCAACTTCTATCGAATTACTTTCCGGAGGAGAAAAAACACTTACAGCAATTGCATTACTCTTTGCGATTTATCTTGTAAAGCCATCACCTTTCTGTGTATTGGATGAAGTTGATGCACCATTGGATGTGGCTAATCTCGGAAGGTTTAACAGGATGATAAGGAAGTTCTCCGAAAAAACACAGTTTATCCTTATAACACACAATGAAAGAACCATGGAGACTGTTGATACGCTTTATGGAGTGACTATGCAGGAACCCGGTGTTACAACAATTGTTGAAACCAGATTTAAAGACAATTAATCATATTGAAGATCCCTAAGCTGAAGATATTCTGTGACTTTGACGGAACAGTTACAAAGAAAGATGTCTGGGTTGACGCACTCGGAAGATTTATTAAAGATAAGAATGCTTTCGATACTGTATGCAAAGACTTTGACTTTGGAATAATTACTTCCCGTGAATGCATAAAAAGGGAGCTTGACCTGATTGAGGATTTCAGTTTTGAGGAATTCGATACTTTCATTGAACAACAGGAAATAGATGATTACTTTCTTGATTTTATTGCTTACAGCAAAAAAATGGGATTCGAAGTAATATTACTCAGCGAGGGACTGGATTATTATATCAACTATGTTGTAAAAAAGTTTAATATAGAACTGAAATATTACAGCAATCGATTAATACTTCTCAATATAAAAGGCAAAACAAAACTGACTTGTGAATTTCCTTTTTCTGATGAACACTGCAATTCATGCGGTGTAAGCAAAAGGAATATACTGATGGCTAATACAAACGAGCTTGATAAGGAAATATCAGTATTTATAGGTGATGGTGTTTCTGATTTTTGTGTCAGTGATTATGCAGATGTTGTATTTGCAAAACATAAACTTGCTTCACACTGCTGGAAGAATAATATAACTTATTACGAATACAAAGATTTCAACGACATAAAGAATAAATTCATGAAATTAATAGACAAAGGACTCTTTAAACAAAAGCAAAATGCCAAAACATTAAGAAAAGAAGTTCTATTAGGAGGATAAATTGAAACAACTCGGAAAAATATTATTTAAGTACCGCAGCTACACTCCATTACCATTTGTTTTCTGTATGATTCTGTTTATGGATCCTACCTTATATTCAATAATGACAGGTATTTGTGTTGTACTATTAGGAGAAGCGATTAGAGTATGGTCAGTAGGATATGCAGGAAGTGAGACACGAACAACCTCAGGTGTAGGAGGTTCTAATTTAGTTACACAAGGACCTTATTCGCTTATCAGAAATCCTTTATACTGGGGAAACATAATGATTTATTCAGGATTCGGAATAATGAGTAATGCCCTATTCCCCTATCTGCTAATAATTGCATTTGCATATTTTGTATTCCAATATTATCTGATTATTATTAATGAAGAAGATTATCTGCGACAAACATATAAAGAAGAATTTGATAAATACTGCAAACATGTAAAACGATTTCTTCCTATTCCAATGGCATTGCCGGACAGAATAAAATCCAATCTTGAATTTGATTTAAAAGAAGGAATTAAATCGGAAAAAAGATCCTTGCAAGCTGTAACGATAGTATCAATAATAATTCTTATAAAGTATATTTTTCTGTAACAGGAATGAATAAGCCTGACATATTTGTTATTGCGGGTGAATCATCGGGAGATACTCATTCTGCACGACTGATTCAGGATATACTTACCATAAATAATAATCTAAATGTTCATGGTATAGGCGGTGCCAGACTTAAAGAACAAGGCGTAAAGATATTATATAACTATTCTGAAATAAATTATATAGGCTTTGTAAACATAGCCAGAAAATATTTTTATCTCAAGAGCAAATTAGAATACACAGCAAATAAAATACTCGAACTTGCCCCCAAAGTACTAATACTTTGTGACTTCCCCGGTTTTAACTTAAGAATAGCCAAGAGAATCAGAAAAGTCTATGAAGGAAAGATTATTTATTATATAACTCCACAAGTATGGGCATGGCATAAGAAAAGAGTAAAACAGCTTAAGAAATATACTGACACATGTTTTACGATTTTGCCTTTCGAGAAAGAAATACTTCAAAAGGAAGGGATCAATACTTTCTATGCCGGTAATCCTGTTTTGAGGCAATGTGAAGAATACCTCGCAAAAGCAAATAAAGAGGATAAGAAGCAAAAAGTTGTATCAATTATGCCAGGTACGAGAAAAGAAGAGATTTCAAGAATATTACCTACACTTAATATAATAGGAAAGTTACTTAAATTGAATCATAAGTTTGAAGTCAATCTTATTGGGTCGGGAAATATCGGCAAAGATTTTTATGATAAGTTTATTAACAACGAATACATTAAGCTAATACTCCCTGCTAAAGGGAGAAATCTAAATGCAATTTATAACTCTGATTTTGTAATAACAAAATTTGGAACATCAAACCTTGAATGCGCCTTTCTTGGTGTACCTTTTGTGGCAGTTTATAAAGCAAGTTTTCTAAACTATATAATTGCCAAAACACTTGTAAAACTTAAATATGTATCTTTAGTGAATATTGTTATGAACAAGGAAATTGTGAAAGAATATATACAGGATAAATTCACAACGAACAATATTATTAAAGAGACAGAGAGAATATTTTCGGACAGCTTTTATAGGAATAAAATGCTGCAAGAATTTGGAATGTTGAAAAACGGTTTTGATAAAGAGAGAATAAATCCTGCAGAGTATATTTGCAAAGAAATTTGAATTTCCTAATAACAATATTGCGAACAATTCTTTTCCCACTTACTGTAATGTATTACTTGATAATAAAATCAAGGAATTTACTTTACAACTCGGGAATATTCAAGCAATCGGACTTTCGTACTCCAATAATATCTGTAGGAAATATAACAACAGGGGGAACCGGGAAAACGCCATTTGTAATGTATCTAACTGAATACTTTATTGGGAAAGATAAAAAGGTTGGTGTAATCTCAAGAGGATATAAAAGCAAATCAAATGAACTTATTATTGCACATGACGGGAAAAGTGTTATTGCAAATGTTGAACAAACAGGTGATGAGCTTGGAATGATTGTAAACAGATTTTCAGTTTTAAAAGAGTCGTTCTATGCCATTGCATATTTTAACCGTATCGAAGCAATAAGGAAAATGGAAGCACTTTTTGCGCCTGACATAATATTGCTTGATGATGCGTTTCAAAACAGAAAGATAAAGAAGACAGTTGATATTGTTTTAGTAAACAAAGAAAGAAAAACATTTCTTGACAGTATTTTACTACCGGCAGGAAATCTTCGAGAACCATTATCAGCACTGAGCAGAGCAGATATTATTCTCAACAATTACAAGTTTTCTAAAAATAGAGAGAGCAAGGAGAGTTCTTTTAATTATGTTAATAGAGGGTTTTACAATATTGAGTCGCAAAAGCTGAATATTAACGATAAAATTAAAGCGATTACGGTATCAGGTATTGCAGATAATATGAGTTTTATTGATGCAGTTAAGTTATCAGGAATAGAGGTTGTAAAATCGTTTACTTATGCCGATCATTTTGACTATGAAGAAAGTGATATAATGAATTTCGAATCATCTTGGACAGAACACTTAATATTTATTACAACTGAAAAAGATTTTATAAAATTAAAGGAATTTAAGTTTTTTATTGATAAATACCCTGTTTATTATTTACGAATTGATATAAATTTGAATATTCGCAATATTGAAGAAATATTTATAAAGAAACATTTATTATGATAGGTATTACTGTCTGTGAAAATAATTTTGATTTATACCTTAAATGGCTCGAGCATTTCAAGAAAGAATATGTCGTAATTGACTACAGGGAAAATGATGCAATGGATAAGTTCGGAAAAATTTCAGGACTTATATTATCGGGTGGTATAGACATATATCCGGAATTATACAACGACTGGGAAACCAAAGAAGATACAGGGAAATACAATGCGAATAGAGACGGCTTTGAATACAAATTGATTGAACATGCTTTAAAGGATAACATTCCTATTCTGGGAATCTGCAGAGGATGCCAACTCCTTAACGTTTATTTTAACGGTTCACTCATATATGATATACCTACGATACGCAAAGTTAACCATAGCAAAATTGATAAAGACACAATGCGTCTTCACAATATTAATGTCTTCAAAGAGACAATTTTACATAACTGCGTTAAAAATGAAAAGGGTGTAGTTAATAGTTCGCATCATCAATCAATTGACAGACTTGGAGAAGGATTAATGATTTCAGCAAAAGCAGATGACGGGATAGTTGAAGCTATTGAATACGCTGATAAAAAAGGCAAATTGTTTTTGATGGGCATTCAATGGCATCCTGAAAGATTTACAGACTTTAATGATGTATTTTCTAAGAACATTTTTTGCGCTTTCGAGGATTCAATGAAATGAAGCGTACCTTTCATATTTTTCTATTTATAATTTTAATACTTACCACAGGTTTTACTAATTATTTTCCGAGAGAAGACCTGCAAAAACAATTGTACTACTATAAATCTGACTTAAATAGTTATGAAACAAAAGCTGCCGAGTGGAGCAGAATAATTACAGATCTCACAAACAGACAAAAAGCTATTGAAAACCGGATAAAAATTCTCTCTGAGTTACTTGAAAACATTAAATCCGGTGATAACAAAAACGATATATTAAAGCAAGAAGCAGAATTTATAAGCAGCAACGAGAAGATACAGAAACTGAAAAATGAGTTTAAAAAGAGAATTTTATGGCTTTATAAAAAGGGACCGGATTACCAATATAAGATCCTTTTTACAACGGATTCACCTGCTAAATTTTATGCAAGACTTCAGTATCTAAACAAACTATCTGAAAAACGAAAAACTGATTTTGCTAGAATAAAATTTGAAGAATTTGCATATGAAGAGAGCAAGAGAATTAAGGGTTACAGAAAATCGGAGATGTTAAGATACATAAATGAAAAGAAAGAAGACCAAACATCACTACTACTTGAAAAAATAAACATAGACGATTCTCTGTCATTGTTGAGATCAAATGTTGAGAATCTATTATATAATGCCGAGAAATTAAAACCAGTAATTACTGATATTGAATACACTCTTTCAGCAAATCAAGAAGAGAACAAGTACGAACTTAAAACTAATCCAGATTACAAATCCAACAGTTTTGATTCACTAAAAGGAGTACTAATTTTTCCCGTCAACAGCACGAATATAGTAAACGATTTTGGTAAATCAATTGATCGTAATACAGGAACTATAATTAATAATGAAGGGATAGATGTAAGTATATCCGAGAATTCTGAAGTAAGATGCGTTGCAGACGGTATCGTTGAAAATATATTAGACATTCCACTGTACAGAAAAATTGTTATTATCAAACATAGTGGAGGTTACAGAACTGTTTACTGTATAGTTAAAGATATACGTGTGAATATTAACGAAAAAGTTACTGCCGGAAAAACCATTGCAGTTACATCTCAAAATCTTGACGGACAAGTGTTTCATTTTGAAATAAGGAAAGGGACAACACCTGAAGACCCTAAATACTGGGTTGCAAGGGTAAAGCAAGTAATATGAAATTAAATAAAAAGAATCCTTCAGTAAGTATAATAATTCCTGTTTATAACCGAAAGAAGCTATTCTTTAGGGCATACAATTCTGTTTGTAATCAATCTTATGATGATTTCGAGATAATTGTTGTCGATGACGGCAGCAACGATGGATTCCATAAAAAGCTTTTCGATATTATTAAGCATGATTACAGGATTAAATACATAAGACATACTAACCGAGGTACTGCTCTAACACTCAATACAGGTATTAGTGTAGCAGCCGGTAAATATATTACATTTCTGGATTCTGATGATGAATACGGAAAGGAACACATTGTGAAAAGGGTACGATACATGAACCGAAATAAGAATGTTGACGTTATTCATTCTTCTGCGATTATGATCGGCAAAGAAGAAGATATGTACGTTCCTGATGCTAGGAACAGAAACAAGCTAATACATTTAAAAGATTGTGTGTTAGGTGCAACAATTTTTGCCAGGAAAAGGGCATTAAACAGACTTGACGGCTTCAGGAATTTATTTTCATATGATTCGGATTTTATTAAAAGAGCGGAAAAATTATTAAATGTAAGACAATTAGATTATATGACATATTTTTATTACAGGGATACAAGTGATAGTGTGCTTACAAAGTATAAAAAAGAGTTGAATGGTAAGTGATGATATAAAATATATGAAAGTGTGCCTGAAATTAGCAGTGAAAGGCAGAGGAAATGTTGAACCGAATCCGATGGTTGGATGCGTAATAGTGAAAAATGGAAAAGTTGTAGGAAAAGGTTATCATAAGATGTTCGGATCGCATCATGCAGAGGTAAATGCTATAAAGAATGCACTGAAGAAGACAGATAATTTAAAGGGTAGCATATTATATGTTAATCTGGAACCTTGCTCTCATTTTGGTAAAACACCTCCTTGTACAGATCTAATTATTAAGAACAATATTAAGAGAGTTGTAGTCGGCATGAAAGACCCTAATAAGCAAGTTAATGGTAAGGGAATTGCAAGGTTAAGAAAAGCAGGGATAAAAGTTAATACAGGAATATTAAAAGATGAATGTTTGAATCTTAATGAGAGGTTTACTGTAAATGAGTCCAAAAGACGCCCATTTGTTACCTTGAAAATAGCACAAAGCATTGACGGGAAAATCGCATTAAACAATTTTAAGTCACAATGGATAACCGATATATATTCAAGACAATTAACGCATTCCATTAGAAGTGATAACGATTGTATATTAATTGGTAAAAATTCTGTGATTCAAGATAATCCTGAGCTTACTGTAAGATTAGTAAAATTCCGAAAACAACCTGTTAGGGTGGTAATAGATAGTGACTTAAAGTTGGAAAATAGATATAAATTACTCAAAAATAAACCACCATTAACAATTATCTACTACTCGAGTAATAAAAAGGTAAAAGACCTTGAAAACATAAAATATGTGTGGTTAAAATCAATTAATGGACATATAAAAATTGAAGATTTACTAAAAAGTCTCTATGAACTTGGTTATAACTCTCTACTTGTTGAAGGAGGGGCCAATGTTTTTTCGCAATTTGTAAAAGAAAACTTATTTGATGAGATAAATTTGTTTATTGCGCCTAAGATTATAGGAAGCGGGATATCAACATTCAGGGATTATAAAATTAATAGATTAGTTGATGCTAAAGAAGTTGTCTTAAAAGAGATTAAAATACTTGATAAAGATTTATTATTAATTTATAAAAATACTAAATAATGTTTACAGGAATAGTTACAGATACTGGAAAGGTAATAAATACAACACCAAAGGGTGACAGCATAAGATTTTTGATTGCTCCATCAAAGAAGAGTTATTTGAAGGACAGAAGAAAAGGAGATAGTATTGCTATAAACGGTGCCTGCATGACAATAGAGAGCATTAAGAACAACAGGTTTGAGTTTACAACGGTGAAAGAATCGTTAAGCAAGACTAACCTTGGAGACCTTAAGATAGGCAGTTTTGTTAATCTTGAGAAGCCAATGAAACTGAGCGAAAGTCTGGATGGGCATATAGTTCAAGGGCACGTTGATGCAACGGGAACGGTTCATAAAATTAACAGATTAAAAGACAGCTGGGAATTCTACTTTGAATTTCCTGTGAAGTTTAAGAAGAATATTATTTATGTAGGAAGTATTTCGATTAACGGAATAAGCTTAACAATTGCGCAAATAGTAAAAGAGACGAAGAAAAGTGTTGTAATTAAGGTTGCAATTATACCACACACATATTCCGCGACAAATTTTAAATACCTTAAACCGGGAGACAGGATAAATCTTGAGTTTGATATGCTGGGTAAATTTGTTATGCGGATACTTGGTAAAATGAAATAATATTTCAGGAATAGACAATACAATTTATTTCTGGGATATATGATATTTAAAGAAGATACAATTTTATACGTTTGGTTTGCGTAAAGTCGACGTTAGATTAGCGTTTGGTTAGTGTAGAAGGAGGCTATTAGGGATTGGTTTTTGGGGCAATTATTTCATTATAGATATCATGTACACTTATATCATTCATACAATCGAAAGTATGAATAGGGCATGATTTTCTACCGTGGTTTGAACAGGGACGACATTTCAGACCATTAACCTCGAATATTTTATCATTCTCCCCTATCGGATAGAATCCAAATTCTTTTGTTGTAGATCCGAACAAAGCAATTACTTTTGTGCCTACTGCATTTGCAAGATGGAGCGGAGCAGAATCGTTTGTAATCAGCAATGAGCCGTTTTTAATGAGTTCAGCGGACTGAAGAATTGATAGTTTGCCTGCAAAATTGTAAACTTCGTTATTAGTAGTCTTACTAATGATTTTTTCACATAATTTTATATCTTCCTTTCCTCCAATTAATGCAATCTTAAAATCACTTTTATCCATCATATTCAGGAGTTCTATGAATTTTTCTTCAGGGAATCTTTTTGTGAACCAAACAGAACCCGGGGCTATACAAATCAATTCACTTTTACTTTTAATTCCAAGTCCGTTGAAAATCTTTGATACTTCACGTTTGTCATCATCCGAGGGGAATAGTTCGGGTTTAATGATTTTTAATTCGACTATTCCAAGAGGCTGCAACAAGTCGAGAACTCTTCTGATTTCATGCTTTTGAGAATAAGGGACTTTATCTGTATAGAAATACGGAAGAGAAGAATTATCGTATGAAATTCTTTTTTCAGCACCTGATAGTTTTGCGATGATTGATGAACGAGTATATCTCTGGACGGAAATGACAACATCGTATTTATTTTTC
>JBHELA010000456.1:0-19512 GCA_041859005.1 Ignavibacteria bacterium | reverse complement strand
ATTCAATTGTTCACTCTAAACCTGACATTTCAGAGTGAGTTTTTTATCCGTGCGGCTTCACTTGTTATAGGAACTATAAATACTTACATCATTTTCCTGATAGGAAGGAAGTTATTCGATACTAATGCCGGGCTAACAGCGGCGATTCTTTATACCGGATCTGTATATTGTTCTGTCATACTTGGGTTGTTTATTCTACCCGATACTCCGTTGTCACTTTTCTGGCTTCTCACATTTTATTTAACCTTAAAAGTTGTTCCCGAAAAGAATCCTGAAAATAAAAGCAAAAGATTATTTCTTCTAATAGGTGTGTTAATCGGTCTCGGTATGATTTCTAAATATACTGCTGTTTTTCTTTGGATAGGGATTTTAGCATATGTACTTTTCGTAAACCGTACATGGCTAAAAACGAAGGAACTGTACATCTCAATCCTGCTGACGGCTATCTTGTTTCTTCCTGTCATTATCTGGAATATTCAAAATGATTTTATCAGTTTTACCTTTCAGGGCGAAAGAGTAAGCCTTTCAGAATCTAAACTTCGTTTTGATTTTCTTGGTACTGAACTTGCCGGACAAATCTTTTACAACAATCCAATTAATTTCATTGTAATAGTAATGTCCTTGGCAGCTCTATTCAAAAAGAAGTTCACTATTCAAAAAGATTATGTTGTTCTTCTTCTGCTCTGGAGTTTTCCTATTATATTTATATTTCTGCTGTCATCATTGACTCGCAGAACCCTGCCGCATTGGTCAGCGCCGGGATATTACAGCTTGATTATCATTGCCGCAGCTTATCTGAGCAGTATTTCTAAAAACAAAGTTCACATCAGCGCCAAATTATCTGTTTTGCTTATTACCGTTGTGCTGCTCCTCGGATTTGTTCAGATTAAAACAGGCTTTATTTACAATGATATAAAAGATAGAACTCCCGTTGACCTTGGCGAGAATGATGCCTCCTTGGATTTATTCGGATGGCATCAGCTTTCAGCGGAATTCGGTAAAATCTACCGCAGGGATTTAGCTAATAACAGCATAACTGCTAATCCTTATATAATCACATGGAGATGGTTTCCTGCTGCAAATTATGACTACTATATTGGTAATTCATCCGGAGTATTTTCATACGCAATTGGCGGACTTGAAAACATAAGGAATTACTTCTGGATTAACAGGAAAAGAATCCCGCCTATAATAGGCAGCGATGCTTACTATATCTGTTCCAGCAGGGATTATAACCTTCCCTCCAAGTTCTACTCTGAGTATTTTACAAAATTTGAGCCAGCGGATACGATAAAAATAATGCGTAATGATATAAATGTGATGAATTACTTTGTATTTAGAATGAAAGGTCTAAAAAAAGAACCATAATATTTTTCGTTTTACGAAATCATTTTCCCTGAAATTTGTTATACTTTTATTTGTGCATAATAACATATATTGAATGAAGTTATTCTTCAAAATAATCCTTTGGGCGATAATAGTTATTGTATTTATTTCTCTGATACCATACATTATTTCTCCCGCATACGTATATAATGAACCCTCTCCGTTTAAGGGCAGCAAATTATACAATCCTTATAAAGAGATTCAAAACAATAAATGGTATAAAGCAAACCTGCATTCACATTCAAACATTTGGGGGGGCTTGACTGACGGTAGGTCATCAAATCCCGAAGCGATATACAAAGTTTATAGTGATATGGGCTACGATATAATAGGAATCTCTAATTACATGAACCTTAGCGTAACCGAATCTCACAAAGATAAACTCTTCCCCGTTTACGAGCATGGCTTTGGTATTTGGAAAAACCACTATCTTGTTGTTGGTGCTGACGATGTTAAGTTTCTGGATTTCATTTATTACCCGACATTAAATAACAAACAGTTTCTGATTAACACACTTAAAACAGATAATAATCTTATATTCATAGTTCATCCATGGATGCGAAATGCTGTCTCACTTGATAACGTCGCTTACCTTGATAATTATGATTGCATTGAAATCTGTAGATACAGCAGGACTTCCGTTGAATACGTTGACAAAGCTCTTTCCTCAGGCAAGAATATTAAACTGATTGCAAACGATGACTCACATAATATCTCTGATCAAGATGAAATAGGTAAAGGTCTTACAATTATCAACTCGAAATCAAAATTTTACAATGATGTTATTTCTGCTATTCGGGAGGGAAGTACCGTTTCAGTTAATTTAATTAAATCAGGATTCAATTCGTTTGAATTAAAGAATTATAATATTCCCAGACTCCCGAATTTAATCACGTTCGATGTTTCAGGAGATTCAATCAATTTATCCTTCGATTCTGTTGCAGCGAAAATCAAATTTGTTGGACAGGATGGTGTTATAAAATCAACAGTCTCGAACACAAAAAATGCGGCCTATATTTTTAAAAGCGACGATTCTTATATTCGTGTTGAAACAGAATTCCCAAACAACGCAGTTTACTATTTAAATCCTGTTTTCAGATATGATTCCGACCCCATTAAAACCTACACAGCAAAAATCAATTATCCGCTTACTGTTATTTATTACGTGTTATGGGCATCAGGATTAGTTTTTGTTGTTTTAATACTTAGAAGGAAAATTAAACGTAAAAGATAATCTCTATACAGTTTTTATCATAGGTTTAAGCTTATAGGTCAGGTTATAAAGAAGCAGCTCAAGGTTGACATTCTTGTCAATATCGCTGATAAACATTTCAAGAGTGTTTATAATCTCGTATTCGTTGCATCTGAGTCTTGTTGCAAAATTTGTTACATTCTCCTCTATATCCCTGTTTATAAGCCTCTCCTCATTTTGGGATTTCTTTATTATTATGTCTCTGAACCATAACTGCATTAAATAAAGATATTGTTTTACAAGGTCTCTGTCCTTGTCCTTGATTAATGTAGAAATGATATTCGATATTTCCAGATATTTGTTCCCAACAATGTATCTTAAATGATTTATCCCTGTATTTCTTAAATCAAGAAAATTGCAGTTAATAATATTCTTCAGGTTCTGCAGACTTCCGTTTGCGAGGTTGACAATCAGCCTTATTTCATCTTCCGATGCCTCGGTATGATTTTCCCTTATATATTCCTTAAGGTCGTAATTGCTTATCGGACTAAACTTCAGCTTCTGGCATCTTCCTATAATTGTTGGCAGTAAAGAATTCAGCTTGGATGTTGTTAGTATCAGTACCGAATCTCCTGGCGGTTCTTCAAGTACTTTCAGGAAAGAATTAGCTGATTCACGTCTCATCAAATCTGCATTAGATATTAGATAGATCTTCTTCTTTCCTCTTTCACCTGTAAGGTATATTTCCTTCTTTATTTGTCTTATGCTTTCAATCTTTATAGTAGTTGCCTTCGGAATGTCAATCCGGTGATAAGGGTCTGATGATTTAATCTTTAGTTCAGTATTAAGTATGTCAAGGTCGGATTCTGATAATACTCCTTCTCCGTCACTATCTTCCTTCTTGGCTGCGGGTAGTGCCGTGATAAATTTAAAAAGAGTGGAATTAAGCCTCATCGTTGTTTTACAGCTGTTGCATCCATCGCAGGCTCCTAATTCATCATGAGGATTATCGCAGTTTAATAGTTTTGCAAATTCTATCGCTACAGCATCTTTCCCCGTACCTTCTATTCCGTGAAATATGAATGAATGCGGTACTCTTCCGCTCTTGTAAACGTTCTTAAGTATATTAATAACGTGCTTCTGGCCTTTGATGTTTTTCCACATAATCTAAAAAGTGTTTCCTATACCGAATTGAAGTGCAAACTTGTCCTGAAATATCTGTGTTATATTATTTCGCCATAACCATGCATTCGTTCCCGGTGCGGGCTCGTAGTCATAAAACTTGAATCCGAAATCCAGTCTTACTGGTCCCACAATCGTGTAATATCTTAACCCTACTCCGATTGCTACCGCAAGGTCATTTGGTTTGAAGTCATTTATGTCATACCACAGGTTTCCTACATCGACAAATGACACAAACCCGAAGTCTTTTATTAATCCCTTCATATCATAAAATGGTCTTGTCCTGTGCTCTATAGTTCCCTCCAATATGAAATTACCGCCGTTCTCCCTGCCGTCAAACGTACCAAGTTTTCTTGCATTCCATCCCCTAACACTCGTGCTTCCGCCTGCAATAAATCTTGAGTCAATTGGTACAACATCAAGAGTGTAATCCTCATCACTCGTACTTAATTTTAGCGAATTATCTCCGTACTCAAATATGTTTCCTATAAGGAATTTTGTAGCAATTGTCGATTTATCAGGCCTGCTTGTTATCGGAAGGTAATATTTATTTATGAATGATAATTTAACATAATTAACTGTCGATATGTCGAAAAGTTTACTGATAGCAGTACCAAGTAAACCGCTTTCTTCCACAAGAAAGGATTGATATATACCTCTTGTAGGAAACTGGAAATTGTCAATCCTGGAATGAACAAGAGTAAGTCCCAGAATTGAACTAAATATGTTCACAAAAGCTCCTGAGGGGATTGTTGTATTCTCATCATATCCTATCAGTGGAAATTTAAAAGTCACCCTCTGGTTTTTTAGATTCCAGTCCATTGTAAGGTTGTTAAGATATGTGTATTTTGGCAGTTCGTAATTAATTGTTGCCTTATTCTTTATTTCCTCAATTCTGAAATCATCAATTGAAAATATCGCAGTGCTGAGATTGTTGTTGCCTGTAATTTTATTATTATTGAATATATGAGGCTGAAATAATTCAAGAATTAATTCAAGTCTGTAGTTTTCAAGCGAGTTTGCAAGTGCACGTGCTTTAATTGAAAAAGTCCTTGGATTTTTTAAGAAATATTTATCCGAAAATGTTAACCCTATTCCGCCAAACATTGAATTACTAATATAATATGCAAGTAACTCCGGCTGTATTTCATACTTGTTCCTTACTGATCCGACAATTTTGAAGTCAATATGATTGTTAACAGTATCAATCTCAGACAGGACAATTCTTGCATTCTCCAGAATTGCTATTCTGTTTAATCTGTTTTCACTCTGAACAAGAACCTCTTTGCTGTATATGTCGTTTTCCTTGTATTCAAGTTCATACAATATGTCATCCAAATCAATCTTGTATTTCTTGTTGTCAATTTCTATCGCTGTCTTCCCAAACCTGTAACTTGATCCTGTTTGATATTTAAAGTTAATTTCAAGCCTGTAATCCAGTTCCGGATTATTCGACTCATACTTTACAATCTCTGGCGGTTCCATGCTTGTAAACGCATATCCGTTATTCTGAAGAAATCTCAACACACGCCCTGCTTCTGCCGATACTGCTGATTTGGTGTATCTGTCGCTGGGAAAAATTTCTATCTCGTCTGTTCTAAATAAATTCGCTCGTAAATCTTCAGGCATATTCTCAAGACCCATATAATTTATTTTGTATATAAGATATGGTGAGTTCCCGGTAATCAGAAAGCTTACGGAAATCTCATTCTTCTCCCTGTTGATAACGGTTGAAGTGTCAATGAATGCATCTACAAATCCGTTATCAAAATAGAATTTCTCGATTCTCTGTACATCAAGTGAAAATTCTTCTGCGTTGAAAAACTCAGAACTGCCTGTTTTAATAATGTTGTAAATTTCGCTTCTGCTGAAGATGTCGGTATCTTTGAATTCTATATTGACTTCATCGAGCTTTAATTTGTTTGATGAGTCATCATCTTTATCCTGGGGATAAGAACATTGAGCAATTAAAAGAAATATTATTAAGTATAGTAAAAATCTGTCCAATAAACATCCTTATTATTTAATAAATGAGCCTGTGCAGCTAAATTCACAGACTCATCCTCATAAACCTGAAATATCTGATTCGAAATTGATTAGAAGTCTTTGTTTTCCTCGTCATAAAAGAAATCCTCATCAGTAGGGTAGTCGAGCCAGATTTCCTCTATGCTCTCATAAGGTTCTTCAGTATCCTCAAGATCTATTAAATTATCAACAACTTCTTTTGGTGCACCTGTTCTGGTTGCGTAATCTATAAGCTCTGCTTTGTTTGCAGGCCATGGAGCATCGTCGAGATATGATGCTAACTCCAATGTCCAGACCATTAAATAACCTCCGTGTTAATTTAGTATTTTTATAAAAATTACTTATTCAAAATCATGTTCAAAATATTCAGTGCTTCTTCCGTAACGTAAATTATCCTTGTTCTTCCCATTCTTGGAATTGCTCTCAATCTTTTGGGCTAATTGTTTCTCGAAAACCTTTGCTGCATCATAGCCGTAATGCTTGCAAAGATAATTAAGTGCTATAACTTCTGCAATGACAGTAATATTCTTACCCGGAAATATGGGTAAATTTATTTTTTCAACATCCACACCAAGTACGTTTACCATCTTGGAGTCAAGTCCTGTTCTGTCATAAGCTTTTTCGCTGTCCCAATGCTCAAGTTCAACGATTACCTCAACTCGTTTCTGGTATCTGATAGCTCTGATTCCGAATATCCTCTTTATATCTATAATTCCTAATCCTCTTATCTCCATAAAATGCTTTACAAGTGAAGTTCCCGAACCCATCAGCACATTCTCGTATTTTTTGGATACTATCGTTATATCGTCTGCAACAAGTCTGTGTCCTCTCTCTACTAAGTCTAATGCAATTTCACTCTTTCCGATTCCCGACCTGCCGCAGAATAATAAACCTACTCCGTAAACATCCACAAATGAAGAATGAATAGCAGCTTGAACAGAAAACTGGTCATCAAGAAAATCACTCAGCAGCGATACCAGCGTTGTGGTATGATGCGATGTGATAAAAACCGGTACTCTGTTTTTATCCGCATATTCAAGTATTTCCGCAGTGGGCTTGTTTCCGTGCGTAAATATTATACAGGGAACATTAAACGAAAAATATTTCTTGAATACCTTAATCCTTTCCAGCTTATTGAGCTTTGAAAGATACCTGTTCTCAGTATTCCCGAATATCTGTATTCGAGTGAATGAAAACAGTTCAACGTATCCCGCCAGTGCTAATCCCGGTCTGTGTAAATCTTTGTCCGTTATTAGCCTTTTGGTATCAATATCTGATTTAGTAGCTTTCTTAAGTTTAAATCTGTCTTTACATTGATTAAAGAAAAACTCGACTGTTATACTGTCTTTCTTTATATGTTTTATGTTCTTGAGGCTGTCTATCAATATTATAATTTTTGTTTTGCTTTCTTGCTGGTTTTTTGTTTGTCTTTTAGTTTATATAATTGTGTGTTTATTTTTTCCAGTGCAAGGTCAATTGCTCTTTCAAAGTCTCCCGATGATTCTTTTGCCGTTAATGTTTTTTCCTTTAACTTTAAAATGATTTCACAGTATTTGGTGTCTGCAGGTGGTTTATCGTATGATAAAATCACATCTGCGAAAATAATATTCTCGTTGTATTTGTTTAACTCTTCAACCTTAGTCTTAATGTAATCCTGTGTTGATTCCTTCGCTTTGAAATGTCTGGCTGTGATTTGAATTTTCATATCTGTAAAGTTTAAAGTTTATAAAATGTTAAAGAACGGTTTACTCTGCAATATGCAAAACTATATAAAATTATGCAATAAACAAAATATAAAGTTGCTTTTATCCTAAAAAATAGTTAAAATTGTATATTCCTTCTTAATTTTTTTATTATTATACTCTGTTTTCTTGAAAATGTTTTATAATTATTGAAATTTTCGCTGAAAATATACCTTATTTTTCTCGCGGTTACCCTCTTATGGACTTGCAGCTTAATTCTTATTCCTTATTTAGGAACTTTGGGTGGGAACTGGGCGGATATCTCGTTATTCGGTTATTCATTCTTTTCTTCTACTTGTCATCAGATTGAGGAAAGGTCATTCTTCCTTTTTGGAAATCCTCTCCCGGTATGTTCAAGGTGTTCGACTATTTATTTCGCTTTTTTGCTTTCAGTTGTACTTTATCCTTTTCTTAGGGGAATTGAAAATAAAAAACTTCCTTCAATCTGGATTTTATTGATTGTTTCTTTGTTTGTATTCCTGGATGCTGTTTTGGATATTTCGGGAATTATAAAAAACACATTTATTTCAAGGTCTGTATCTGGTGCTTTGATTGGCTTTTTGCTTCCGTTTTATTTGATTCCGGGTACAATAAATTTTGCTAACGAAATACATATAAAATTTCTTAACTCATAATATGAATGAACAAGAAGGCTTAAATCGATTGAAACCAGTGCTGATTAGTTTTTTGGTTATGTCCTTAATTTCTATAGCACCATTATTGAATTTCATTAATCTCCTTTTCTGTGCAGGTATTATGCTTGGCGGTGTGGCAGGTGTCTTGTCATTTAAAAAACAATTTCCTCAGCCTGGTTCTGCAATTGTTTATAAAGATGCTGTCCTGATTGGTGTCTTCAGTGGTATTATGTCCGCTGTTTTTGTAAGCGGGTTTAATATTATAACTATGATGTATTCAGATGTTAACCCGATTACAGAATCGCTTAAAATGTTTGGTGATTTCGTTAAAGATCTTCCTCCTGAAGCTAACAATCAGATTAATAATCTCGCTAACGAATTTAATAAATACGGGTATTCACCGACTCTTGCAATTTTCACTTTTATTTCAAACCTGATTATATATCCACTTTTCGGAGCTATTGGTGCTTTAATTACTGCCACAGTGCTAAACAATAAAAATAAAAATACAGTAAAGATATAATGGAATTATATTTCTATTATTTTGAAACTATGTTAAATTATTAACTTAAATTAGTTTCATGCAGGAATATTCAGGAGCATTACATATTCATTCATCTTATTCTGACGGTACAGGTTCACCCGAACATATTGCACAGTCTGCAAATGAAGCGGGGCTGGATTTCCTCATTCTTACTGACCATAATACAATTCAGGCAAAAACCGATGGATATGAAAAGTTCTATAATAACACTTTGTTTATCGTTGGATATGAAATAAATGACGTTCAGAATAAAAACCACTATTTGGTTTTTGGACTGGATGAACTCGTTGGTACGTACAAAGTAATTGATAATAATGAGCTTGGTTGTAAGTTAAGCGCTCTCGAGTATGTTAGCGAAATCAGAAAAAAAGGCGGAGTGGGATTCATTGCGCATCCTTTTGAAAAAAGAAGCAGCTTTCCTGAGCATCCCCCTTACCCTTGGACGGAATGGAACACAGACGATTTTAACGGTATTGAAATTTGGAATCACATGAGCGAGTGGGTAGAAGGCTTAAATGAGGTTAACAGAATTAACCGCTTCATTCATCCTTTAAGGTCCGTTGTTGAACCTTGTAAGGAAGCTGTGAAAAAATGGGACGAATTGAATCTAAAAAGAAATACTCCTGCTGTAGGAAGTGTTGATGCTCATGCTCATAAAATGAACCTTATGGGATTTTATAACGTTGAAGTGTTTCCGTATAAAGTTTTATTTAAATCTATCCGCACACATGTACTCGTTGACCAAAAAATTGTTTTTGGCGATAATGACAATTTTAATTCATATAAGAACAGCATTATTAGTGCTCTTAAACAGGGACGTTCCTTCATCGCAAATTATTATAACGGCGATGCAAAAGGGTTTAGGTTCTTTGCTGAATACGATGGCGTAAATTATCAGATGGGCGACGAAATAAAATTAAGTAACAGTAAAAAAAGTGTTGTTCTGAATTTCCTGCTTCCTGGCGAAGCAAAAGCAAAAGTCATGAGAAACGGTGAATGTATTCATGAGTTAAAAGGATTTGGTGGTATCTGGGATGTTCATGAAGAAGGCTGTTATAGAATTGAGTGCTGGAAAGAAGGAAGAGCATGGATATTTTCTAATCATATAAGAATTTTAAAAGACTAATAATTAATTGAAAGAATTCATACAGCCTGAAAGTATATATCTGTCAGATGATAAATCTGTCAGGGCAAATTGCGGTGTCTTTGGTATCTTCAACCATCCGAAATCTGCTATAATGACTTATTATGGACTGCATGCCTTACAGCACAGAGGTCAGGAATCTGCGGGTATTGTAACTTCAGAATTTATTTCCGATATAAACAAATACAGATTCAATGTTCATAAAGGTCATGGGCTGGTCTTGTCAGTATTTGATGAAGATACTCTGGTAAATATTCTAAAAGGGAATTCGGCAATAGGGCATAACAGATACTCGACTACTGGCTCTTCTCATAAAAGAAATAACATACAACCTTTTAAAGTTAATTATAAAGACGGTAACCTTGCCCTTGCACATAACGGTAACCTTACCAATGCAAACTTTCTCAGAAAAATGCTTCAGGATGAAGGCACTATTTTTCAGACATCTACAGATACCGAAATCATTCTTCACCTTCTTGCCCGAAGCAAAGAAGAAGATTTCATTCATAAGGTCCTTGATGTATTTCGGCAGGTAAGAGGTTCTTATTCTGTCGTTATTCTTACAGATGATAAATTAATTGCCGCACGTGATCCTTATGGCGTTCGGCCCTTCGTAATGGGTAAACTTGATGGTAGCTATATCTTTGCATCAGAGACCACATCTCTCGATATTCTTAATGCGGATTATGTTAGAGATGTTGAACCGGGTGAAATAATTGTAATAGATGATGAAGTTATTAAAACAGGAAATGTAAAATCTTTCTTCATTGAAAAGGTTTCTAAATACAAACATTGCATCTTTGAGTATATTTATTTCAGCCGTCCCGATAGCCAGATTTTTGAAGAGAAAGTTGATAAAGTCAGAAGGAAAATCGGTGCCGCTCTTGCAATAGAAAACCCGCCTCCTGATAAAGACGACCCGAATGATGATAAAGAAAAGAAGGTTATTATTATTAATGTTCCAGATTCTTCCAATACTGCTACGCTCGGCTACTTCAATGAATGCGTAAAGAAGACAAAGAATATTAAGCACGAGATAGGATTAATAAGAAGCCACTACGTCGGTAGAACATTCATTGAACCCGGTCAGGATCAGCGACAGATGAAGGTAAAAACAAAGTTCAATGTCGTTAAGGGTGTTCTTGCAAACAGGAAAGTTGTAATTGTAGATGATTCTATCGTAAGAGGTACAACACTTAAACTTCTTGTTGATTTAATAAAGCAGGCAAAGCCCAAGGAAATTCACCTTAGAATAACTTCGCCTCCTATCATATCTCCATGCTATTATGGTATGGATTTTCCATCTGAAGAAGAACTGATTGCGAATCAGTTTAACGGAGATGTTGAAGCTATTCGAAAATCTCTTGGTGTTGAATCATTAAATTACTTGTCCGTTGAGAGTCTGCTGGAATCTGTTCCTAAAACAACGGAGAAAACAGACTATTGTACTGCCTGCTTCACAAAAAATTACCCCATTCCTATCGAAATTGAAACTGATAAAGCAAAATTTGACGAATAAAATAAAAACATTAATATGGAATTAGCACAAAAAGTATTTCACAAGTCCCGCAGGGAGAAGATCAATAATATTCTCGATGAAAATTCATTGGTCATTGTTTTAAGCGCAACTAATGTTCAGCGCTCGTACGACGACGGATACAAATTCAAGCAGAATAAAAACTTTTATTACCTAACAGGTTTTAATGAACCTAATTCAGCGCTCTTTCTTGCACCGGGCGGAATGGAGTTGTTCGATGAGAAATCAGGAAAAAAAGTAAAGACAAAAGAAGTTCTCTTCGTTCAGAAAAAAGACCCTTTGAAAGAAACCTGGATTGGCAGAAGACTTGGTTTTGAAAATGTCAACAAAGAACTCGGTATCAACACAGGCGTCGTTAATTCAAAGCTCGGCGACGTTCTCGCTGATTTAATCTCAAGAGATAAATACAACAAGATTTATATAAGTCTCTTTGATATGAACTTCCTGCGTGGTGAAACAAAAGATCAGTTAAAAAACTTTATCTCATCATTCATTACTCTGTCCTCCAATGTTCAGATACTGGATTATAATTTCCTTCTCGGTAAAATGAGAAATGTTAAGAATGATTTTGAAGTAGAGCAGGTAAGGTACGCTTCAACAGTCACCGCAGCAGGATTTTACAACACTATTCAAATGATTAAACCGGGTATGTTTGAATATCAGGTTCAGGCACTACTTGAATCTAATTATAAACAGCTTGGTTGTCAGGATGTTGCTTTCGAAACAATAGTTGCCGGTGGCAATAATACTTGCATTCTTCACTATAACACAAATAGAAATAAACTTAAAAGCGGCGAACTTGTGTTAATAGACTCAGGCGCAGAATTTAATTATTATAACGGCGACCTCACAAGAACTGTCCCTGTAAATGGGAAGTTTACAAAAGAGCAAAAACAAATTTATCAAGTTGTCCTTGATGCTCAGCTTGCCGTTATTAAGAAAATAAAGCCGGGAGTAAAACTCACCGACTTGAAGAAGTATTCAGTAGAGCAGCTTAAGAAGGGTATTCAGAAACTCGGTCTCCTTAAAAAAGGTTTTGATGTTACAAAATATACTCTTCATGGTGTTGGTCATCATCTGGGACTCGATACTCATGATGCTGTTGCGAATAAAAAGATCGGCAAATCAGATTTCGATAGATTGCTTGTCGGAAGCATAATAACCGTCGAACCCGGCTTGTACTTCCCAGAAGATGCAAAGGAAATACCCGCGAGTTACAGAAAGATTGGAGTTCGTATTGAAGACGATGTGCTCGTTACTAAAAACGGTTGTGAAGTACTTTCCGATTCTCTCCCAAAGAAAATTGAAGACATCGAATACTTAATGCGCCAATAAAATTTATTCAAATAGTTAATAAAAAAAGCCCGTCATCAGACGGGCTTTCTATTTTTAATATATTTCTATTTAGTATGTCTTCAGTTCACCGATTTCATTCTCTACTGCTTTAAGTATATCATGGCTCTTCACGCATGCCATCATATTGTTGTGGTCTTTGAACAGCGGTCTGTCGATATCAAGATGTTCAACTACTTTTCTCACAGCACTATGAGCCGTTTTTGTCCCATTACCGACGCTGTATTCTCTGAAATCAATCGCTTGCGCAGCAGCAATGTATTCTATACCGAGTATGCCCCATGCATTCTCAATTATCTGTCTGTTCTTAAGCGCAGTGTTCATTCCCATGCTTACAAAATCTTCCTGGTCTGCGGCAGCAGGTATTGATTGTATCGATGCAGGCATCGAAAGAATCCTTTGTTCTACTATCAGCATGTCAGCAGTGTACTGGCTTAGCATATGGCCGGAAAACATTCCAGCACCCTTTGTAAGAAATGCCGGTAAGCCGACACTCAGAGCTGGATGCAGTAGTCTGTTTAATCTTCTCTCTGAAAGAACGCATACCATAGTCACTGATGCACCAAGCATATCAAGCGGTACGCTTATCGGCGACCCCTGAAAGTTAGCTCCTGTTAATACTACTTCATCATCCGGAAGAAAAATCGGATTATCGCCTATACCGTTAAGCTCTATCTCAACTTGTTCGCGCGTCCATCTTAGCTGGTCTCTCGCAGCACCTATTACCTGCGGTGTCGAACGCATTGAATAAGCATCCTGTACTTTTACTTTAACCTTACCAAGTAAATCGGAACCCTCAATCATCTTCTTAATATTTTCTGCCGAAGTAATCGCACCCCTGAATCCTCTTAACTGATGTAACCTTGCATCGTAAGGTTTTAGGTTAGCCATAAGCGCCTCAAGCGACATAGTCGCAGCAATCTCAGCCTGCTTGAGTAATCTCTCTATTTCATAAACCTGCAGACATCCCATGGCATTCATTACATTGCTTCCGTTTATCGCTGAAAGTCCGTCGCGTGCCTGAAGCCCTGGTACTGGAATACCTGCTTTTTCCAACGCCTTGTCAGTCGGCATTCTCTCACCGTTATAAAAAGACTCGCCTTCACCCATCAAAGAAAGTGCTATCTGGCTCATCGGTGCCAGATCCCCGCATGCACCCACACTTCCTTTCGTGCAGACTACGGGAGTTACTCCTTTGTTAAGCATGTCAACATATGTCTGTGTAATCTCAGGCCTGCATCCCGAAAGCCCGTTTGCGTGTACATTTATTCGCCCAAGCATCGCACCCCTTACAATCTCAATCGGAAAAGGTTCTCCTATCCCCGCTGCATGATTATAAATCAGATACTTCTGAAATTCTTTTATTTCATCTTCGTTTAGTACAACGTTAACCAGCTCACCAATACCTGTATTGACTCCGTACATAATTTCTTTTGCTACGATTCTCTTCTCAAGAAATGTTCTGCATTTTATGATTCTTTGAATGGCATCTGGATGGAGTACAACTTTTTCATTCTTTACTGCTACGTTGTAAACGTCTTCTATCTTTAGATTTTTCCCTGTAACTGTTACTGACATGACAATATTCCTCTTTTTGTGTTATTGGATTAATACAAATATAGTATTATTAATATACGTTAAAAATTCAATTTCTTAACTCCTACAAAAAAATGGTTTTGACCATATTCGCTCAACAATAATTACTTAGACATTTCTAATGGAGGAATACTGCACAATTGAAAAGCCATAGAGAAAATCTCATTGAAAGTTTTTTCAAAACTTGTGTAATCATTAAATTTCTCTTTTATTTTACTTAAATAAACAATATCTTATCTCAAATATATATATCATTGGGGGAATGGGTTTAAAATCGGTTATGACGATATCAGTATTTAAATTAATTAATGCGGTTGAATAAGACCGATAAATCTAATAACTCAGTACCTGTTGTACTGATTGCTGAGGATGATGATTTCAACTTCTTCTATCTCAGAACTATTCTAAAGAATTATTTCGAGTTAATTCATGCTAAAGACGGCGGACAAGCTTTGGATTTGTTTAATTCGAATCCCGGAATTAAACTTATCTTAATGGATATTAAAATGCCTGTTCTTAACGGTATTGAAGTTACACAGAAAATCAGGGAATCGAATAAGGATATTCCTATTATTGCTATTACTGCATTTGCTCAAAAAGGAGATTACGAAAGCTGCATCCTCGCAGGGTGTAATGATTATGTGTCTAAACCAATCCAAAGAGAAATGTTGTACGATGCTATAAAAAAACATAGTATTATCCTTGAAAACAGAAATGAAAGATAAAGCAATAATATTATTTATATTAACTTTTTCTTATTGAAAATATAATCATATAAACTCAATATTATTGTTACTCAATCAGTTACGCCACAAACATTCGAAGAAGAAAATTATTATGTTGTATTAAGCATTTCTTCTGCTTATCTTGAAAATAAATACAATCACATTTATAACTAATATCTTTCTAAAATATAAGAAAGGACTTAATATGAAAAAGTACACTAATTCAGCAATTGTGCTGCTGATAATCTTATCTCTCAGTACAGTTTATACCTCCTGCAATGAAGATAATAATCCTACTACTCCGCCTAATAACGTAACATCTATTCAGGCGAATGGAACTGTTCAACAGATATCACGTACCCAAACAACCGGTACTTTGATTGTAGTTGACCAGAATGGTGCACCAGTAACGGGACTCTCAAATTCAAATGTAACAGCTTATCTCAGATGGCCTGCTAAAATGTCAGATTCCGTATCTGGCGCAGTTACAGTTACATCAAATTCAGGCTCGGGTAAAAATGTTTCTGGCGCAGTTACTATGGATTACAGCGGAAGCATGGGATCTTCACAGATTCAATGCATGGAAGACGGTGTTAAAACATACATTAATGCTATGGGAAGTAATGACATATCTGAAATTATAAAATTTGATGATATTGTTCTTGTTGCTCAGCCGTTTACAAGTAATAAAACCCTTCTTATCAATGCCGTTGATAGCAACTTTAGTCTTGGAGGAAGCACTGCCCTCTATCAGTCGATTTACCACGCAACAACAGACATAGTTCCTATAAGTGGATCTCAGTACACAAAAGCTGTTATAGCTTTCACTGACGGCGGGGAAAATGCTTCATCAGTTTCAAGAGAAACGATGATTAGTACTGCTTTAAGTAATGGAATTCCCGTGTACTCAATATTCTTATATTCTGATACAACTAATTCTTTAGGAAGGGATATGAGAAATATTGCCGATACTACCGGAGGTTTCTTCTTCTGGGCTAAACCTGATTCAACATGCTCTTCTTCATTAACGGGTGTGTATAATACAATCAAAGGTCAGATTTCCGGTTCTTACACGATGAATGTCGTATGGCCGTCTGGCTCACTGCCGCCGACTGGTACAGTGGTCAGGGTAACATTCTACATTGAGTACAGTGGAATGAAAGCATCCTTCACAAAAGTCTACAATATCTTGTAATAAATCACTTATCTGAATTTTAAAGGCATTCTGTTTTACAGAATGCCTTTTTTACATTATAATATTCATAAATAATCTCTGTGAACTCCGTGACTTCTCTGTGTCCTTTGTGAACCAATTCCAATAAAAGCTTTGCTTTGTTCGGAGTTCTTGCCCCATAGTATCACTTTGCTATTAAACCCTCTTTTGCACTTTTATGTCTATTTTATACATATACTGTGTCGATAATTTTCGTAATCGTATGGAACAAAAATTTATTTCTTGTGTTTGAATTGTATAAGCTTATTATTAAAACTATGAAAATATTTTCACTTTTATTCTTGATGTTTATTTCTTCGGGTCTGTTTGCTCAAAGAAACGATTTGCCGTTCGGAATCTCCTTCGGTGCTACGCTCGGTACTTACGCAGGTGCTGACTTTGGCAGTGCTTACTATATGTCATTTTACAACTCGAATTATTACGACGATTATTATCACAACAATGGATATTACAATAACAACAGCTACAACAATAGCTATTTAAGTCCCCTTGAATTTGATTTGGGCATGGATTTTAGGGTAAGTAATAACGTCTCAGTTAACTTTGAATCTTCCTTTATCTGGCATATAAACGGTAAACCTCACAGGGATTACGTGACTGTAATTACAAGTCAAAGAAGTTACATAGAAAAATGGGAGAATTCTTATATGTATTCAGTCCCACTGTTTTTAAGCTTAAAATTATATCCGTTCGGCAGACAGAATTATTCCATGTATATATCCGGAGGATATGGAATGCAATATACTACTGAATCAATGGATAGGGTTAGAGAAGATATTAATTATGGTTACAATTACCACGGTTATAGGTCTTATGTCGGAGGTGTCTCTGATGCTAAATGGCTGCAGGGAATAAAACTTGCTGTCGGCATGAGTTTCGCAGTCAGTGAGAATCTTAGTAATGAAACTGAAATAAAGGTCACAAATTTCTTCCCTCAGAGGAATGCATACTCTCCGCTTGCTATGAATACCTCTACAAATATTACATTCATCGGCATCACAACTAAAATGTACATCAACTTTTAGTTGTTATTTATCTTCACTCTTGTACATTGAAAACTATCTCAAAATTGCATACTTTTGTAATCCATTAGCCCGGGTGGCGGAACTGGTAGACGCGCAGGACTTAAAATCCTGTTTCCTGCAACGGAAGTATCGGTTCGATTCCGATTTCGGGCACAAAAGACTCTCAGAGAATTACTCCTGAGAGTCTTTTTGTTTATTATAAAAAATCTTAACCCGTGAGAATCCATATATTCTGTAAATCCTCGTTCTGTTTAATTTTGAATTGCTCATGCTATAAATCAATCTTTATCATCATTTCTTAACATTGATATCAGTTCTTACCTGACTGCTAAAGGCAGTTCATAAACAATCAGCTATTATTAGTGTGCCTGCATGCTGCAGGCCCGCCTTTAGGCAGGCGTTCTTGCTTTAGAATTCTCAATCCGTGTTCTATTATTTATTTCACCAATACCATCCGCTTCGCTTCACTAAAATTCCCAGCTCTCATTTGATAGATATACACCCCACTGTTTAATCCGCTCCCCTCAAAATCCACCTCATACGTCCCCGCCTGCATCCTCTCATTCACCAGCGTCCGCACTTCACGCCCCATCACGTCATACACTTTTAAAACAACATCACTAACAACTGACAACTGAAAACTAATAACTGTATTGGGATTAAACGGATTCGGATAATTCTGTGATAAACTAAAATTATCAGGCACCAATTCCGAAATATTCGTAATCCCTACAACTTGATTTAAAGCTCCTCGTGCATCTATTAAACCCCAGCCAAAATAATTGTCAAACCCCGGCGTGTCTTCCGAAGGCGGTCCTACCTGGTCGCGTGCCGAAACTTTAAGTGCATTATATATTTGTGAAAACGTCAATGTGCTGTTCTTGCTTAAAAGCAATGATACGACTCCCGCTGCTATCGGTGTTGCCTGCGATGTGCCGCACCAGTAACTCGTTGATGAAGGATTATTATAAGCAAGTCCGAGTATCATTTCGCCGGGTGCCGTAAAACTTATGTGAGGACCGTAACTGCTGCCACCTCCCCAGCAAAAAGGTACTGCTCTTTCCATGCGGTTGTTAATAGCACCAATTGCAATTACATTGTTGAATGCCGCCGGATAATAAGGTACGCTGTTATTGTTATTCATCATGCATGCTACCACTATTCTGCCGTTAGCATAAGCATAAGTTACCGCATCGGCTAATGACTGGCTGTAAGTACTGCCGCCTACGCTCATATTCAGTACCTTTGCGCCGTTATCTACAGCGTATATAATTCCCGATACCCACCATGAATATTGACCTTGATTACTCGAATTAAGTATCTTCACTGGTATAATCCTGCAGTTCCAGTTAACACCTGCAACCAGGCTGCTATTGTTTCCCTTTGCTGCCATTATGCTTGCTACGTTTGTGCCGTGTCCATGATCATCTGTCGGGTCATTATCATTGTTTACATAATCATGTCCCTGCAAAAGCCTTCCGCTGAACTCAGGATGACTTAAAGGCATACCCGTATCAAGAACAGAAACAATCAGGTTCGTGCCCGTGGTTACATCCCATGCATTTAATGCATTAACGTCGCCGCCTGACGTACCTGTCACGCCGCCAATTACCTGCCCTGTATTTCGTAATCCCCATTGATTGCCGAAAGAAGGATCATTCGGTGTTAGGCTGTTTTCTTCGTATTGTTTTCCTGAGCCGTAACCAATGAAATCAAACTCCGCATATTCTATTTCGCCATTCTTTGATAATATGTCATACGCTTTCTGCAAAAGAGTTTTATCGCTTATGCTGACTATGAATATTCTCTCAATTCCTCCGGGTAATGTCTTAAGCGTTGCATCAGGCTTAACTGCTTTGATAGAGCTAATGAAGTTCTCTGTCATAAATCTATCAAATGCTTTGCTTTCTTCGTTATTGCCTGAACCCATTTTATATATACTTCCGATATCTGCCGGACATACTTCTCGTGCAAGGTATAGAGTCTGTGAGCCTGCTTTAAACTTTATTATCAACGTATTATCACTGTGATCCTGTGCCTGAACATTACCCGCAAAAATTGTCAGAAGTAATATTAAAGCAATTATAAATTGTAAAAAAGCTACCCCGTAAAACCAACTTGTCTTTTTCATAATTCTGTTATTAAATTTATACAATAAAATTTCATACTTTTCAATTTTGCTCTTCAGCTAT